>NZ_JBSFNS010000093.1:0-33177 GCF_053587275.1 Amycolatopsis sp. NPDC003676 | reverse complement strand
GTGCCCGGACCCGCCGCCGGAGACCACCGCGACCTTGCCCGCCACCGGCGCGTCCGCGCGCACGACCAACGCCGGATCGTCGCGCACGCGCAGCACCCACTCGGCCAGCACCTCTTCCGTGTGCGAGCCAGGGACCGGCGGCGGCGAAGGCACATCCGTTGCGCTGCGCGAAAACCGCGGCGCTGGAGCAGGCTGGACGATGCCGTCCACCGTGATCAGGCCTGAGCGTGCGGCGATGTGCGGATGCGTGGGCGCTTCGTCGGGAGCGAGCACCGGCGTGACGCACGCGTCGGTGCCGTCGAAGACCTCGGCCCATTCGTCGCGGGTCCGGCTGAGGAAGGCGCGGGTGAAGGCGGCACGGAGCGTGGGCCAGCCGTCGCGGTCGAGTTGCGGCGGCAGGTCTTCCGCGGCGAGGCCGAGGCCGTTCAGGAGAGCCGCGTAGAACTGTGGTTCGAGCGAACCGACAGCGACGTAACGGCCGTCGGCACAGACATACGTGTCGTAGAACGGCGCGCCGCCGTCCAGGAGGTTCGTGCCGCGTTCGTCGGACCACGAACCCAGGCCGCGCAGGGCCCACATCATCTGGGACAGCACGTTCGCGCCGTCGACCATCGCCGCGTCCACGACCTGGCCGCGCCCGGTCCGGCCGCATTCCCACAGCGCCGCGAGCACACCCGCGATCAGGAACATCGAGCCGCCGCCGAAGTCGCCGACCAGGTTGAGCGGCGGCACCGGACGCTCGCCCGCGCGGCCGATCGCGTGCAGCACGCCGGTGAGGCCGAGGTAGTTGATGTCGTGGCCGGCGCGCTGGGCGAGCGGGCCTTCCTGTCCCCAGCCGGTCATCCGTCCGTAGACCAGGCGGGGATTGCCCGCGAAACAGTCGTCCGGGCCGACGCCGAGCCGTTCGGCGACGCCCGGGCGCAGGCCTTCGATCAGGACGTCCGCCTTCGCCGCGAGCCGCAGGACGAGGTCGCGGCCTTCCGGGGTCTTGAGGTTCGCCGCGACCGAACGGCGGCCGCGCAGCAGCGGGTCCGGCTTGCCGCCGCTGAGGTCGAGCGAGCCGGCGGGCCGTTCCACCCGGACGACGTCCGCGCCCAGGTCGGCGAGCACCATGCAAGCGTGCGGCCCCGGCCCGATCCCGGCCAGTTCGACGACTTTCAGCCCGCTCAACGGTCCCGCCACACGTCCTCCTCGGCTCCGGTGCCCTGCCGCGGCGACCCTACCGGCCGGTCCGTCCCGCGTCCGGGCGTGTGGGGTAACCCACCCGTGCCCCGACCCGGGCAGAACCGGCGCCGCGCCTCACCCGAACCGGGGACTGGCGTCTCGCCGCCGCGTCAGCCGGGTACCCGGCTGGTATCCATGTGTCACGAATAGATCAAGGAGGATTTCGATGAGCTTTTTCGACCAGGCCAAGGACAAGATCCAGGAATTCGCGGGCAACAACCAGGACAAGGTCGGCGAGGGCATCGACAAGGCCGCCGAATTCGCCGACGAGAAAACCGGCGGCAAGCACGGCGACCAGATCCGCCAGGGCGCGGACAAGCTGAAGGAAAACTTCGGCGGCGGCCAGCAAGGCGGCCAGGAACAAGGCGGCGGGCAGCCCCAGGGCGGCTTCGACCAGGGCGGTCAGCAGGGTCAGGGCGAGCAAGGCGGTTTCGGCCAGGGCGGCCAGGGCGGCTACGAACAGGGCGGCCAGCAAGGCGGATTCGGCCAAGGCGGCCAGGGTGGCTACGAACAGGGCGGCCAGCAAGGCGGATTCGGCCAAGGCGGCCAGCAGGGCTTCGAGCAGGGCGGCCAGCAGCAGGGTTTCCAGCAGGGCGGGCAGCAGCAGGGCTTCGAGCAAGGCGGGCAGCAGCAGGGCTTCGAAGAGCGCGGGCAGCAAGGCGGTTTCGGGCAGGGCGACCAGGGCGGCTACGAGCAGGGTGGCCAGCAGGGCGAGCAGCAGTGGGGCAACCAGCAGTAGGGCAGCAGTAGCAAGGACTGTTCCGGCCTGAGGGTTCCGCACCGAACGCTGCGGCCGACTGCTTCGCGAATCGGCCGCAGCGAGCGAGCCCCACAGCTCGGCAACTGCAGTCAGCCACGGAAGCCAGTCGCGGCAAGCGAAACGCACGGCTCGATAGCCGCAGCCAGCCGCGGAAGTCAGCTGCGGCAAGCGAAACGCACGGCTCGACAACCGCAGCCAGCCGCGGAAGTCAGCTGCGGCAAGCGAAACGCACGGCTCGACAACCGCAGCCAGCCACGGAAGCCAGCCGCGGCAAGCGAAACCGCACGGCTCGACAACCGCAGTCAGCCGCGGAAGTCAGCTGCGGCAAGCGAACCGCTCGGGTCAGGACCCGCGAGCATCAGCCCCGGCGCGCGGGGCCGAGTGAATCGGCCAACGCAAGCAGCTCGCGAAGCGGCGAGCGGGCGACGGTGATCCGGCAATCGTCCGGCCGCGGCCGGGAGTTATGCGGCTGACCACCGGACCAGCCGCGCCGAACGGAAGGGACGGCATTTTCCGCGCAATTTCCGGCGTGTTCACCCGGACCGCGCGAAAATGCCGTCCCGTTTTTCCCTCAGCCCGTCCGAGCCGCTGAATTTATTTCACGATGCCGTGGTCGGCGGCGCTTTTTCCGGGTGCCGGTCAGGCGGGTTTGCGGGCCGAGATCAGCACGTGTTCCTCCGGCGGCGCTCCCGGTTTGTCCGGCGCGAAAGACTCTTCCCGCGTCCCGGTGACCTCCAGTCCGGCCGCGCGCACCCGGTCGACGAGCGCGTCCACCGGAAAACTCGTCACGCGGATCCGGTGGCCGAGGAAGTCGATGGGCACGTCCTCGAGGTCGGCGGGCACTGTGACCAGCGCGAATCGTCCGCCTGGCGCCAGCCATCCGGCGATGCGGCCGAGGACCCGCTCCGTCTCGGCGCGGGGCAGCTGCACGAACGAGAAGAACGCGCACACCGCGTCCCACGTCCCGGGTTCCGATTCCCATTCCCGCACGTCGGCCTGGACGAACTCCGCCGAAGGCACCTGCTCGCGCGCGATCCGCACCATCTCCGCCGACACGTCGATCCCGGTCACCCGGTGGCCTGCCGCGGCCAGTTCAGCCGCGGCCGGACGACCGGTCCCGCTGCCGATGTCGAGCACCCGCGCGGACGGCGGCAGCACCGCGAGCAGTTCCCGGACCGCCGCGTCCACCACCGGCCGGTGCCCGAACGCCTCCTCGTACCTGGCGCCGATCGCGTCGAACAGCTCCGCGGTGGTCAGTTCTTCGGACATCCGGTCTCCCCTCGCCGTCGAAGGCACCCAGACTAGCGGCCCCCACCGACAATTCCGGTCACTCGGCGGCTTCATAGGCGGCCGCGGCGACCACCAGATCCTCCCAAGCCATCCCGACGCTCTTGAACAGTCGCGGCCCCGAAGGCATCACATGCCCCTGAGCCAGCGCCGCGAGCGAGACAAGGTCATCCGCCGCGAGGGCACCGGATTCCAGTGCCAGCACCACATCCCCGGCCTCGCGGGTAGCCGCGCCGATTCCCTCGACGACCACTGTGGACCGTCCAATCAGGACATCGTCGACTTCCCGCGCTTCCGGTTCGTGTGAACCGACGGCGACCACGGTGGCGTGTTCAGGGACTTTCGCGCCGTCGAACACTGGGGTCCGCGACGAGGTGCAGCACACGACCAGATCAGCCGAGGCCACGTCGTCCGGCGTCCCGACCCGCGCGAACGGATACTGCTCGGCAAACGCTTGCGTCCGCTCCGGATTCCGCCCGACAACCACGACCTCCCGCACCGGCCGGACGGCCCGGAAAGCTTCGATGTGGCTTTCCGCCTGCGGACCGGTGCCGAACACCACCAAGCGTTCCGCGTCCGGCACGGCCAGCAGATCCGCCGCCACCGCGGAGACGGCCGCCGTGCGCACCGAGGTGAGCGCGACGCCGTCCAGGAGCGCCATCGGCGTGAGTGTCGGGCCGTCCATCAGCAGGTAGTGGCCTTGGATCCGCGGCAGGCCCCGCGCCGGGTTGTCCGGCGCGACGGACGCGACCTTGACCCCGGCGTAGCGGTCCCAGAACGCGGGCATGAGCAGGAACTGCCCGGTGGGCACGGGAACGACGGACCGCGGCGGGTCCTGATCAGGGTCTAGGCCTGCAGCGAGCGCAGCACGCACCGCAGTGACGGCTTGCTGGACAGTCGGTCGGGCATCGAGGAGCAATCGCACTCCCGGAGCATGGCACAGGCCACCGACAGAACACTGAGCCGCAGGTCACAACGCCTTAGATACAAGCTGGGATGCATGTTAGCGTCGGCTGCGTGAACGCCCTGAAACCCGCCGCCGACCGCGCCTACGAGCTCACCAAGGAACTGGTGCTCACCGGCGAACTGCCCGGCGGGCACCTGTTCAGCGAGGGCGAGATCGCCGAACGCCTCGGGGTCAGCCGGACTCCGGTGCGCGAGGCGTTCCTGCGGCTGCAGGTGGAAGGACTGCTCAACCTGATCCCGAAGCGCGGCGCGATCGTCGTGCCGATCACGCCCGGCGAGGCCGAAGACGTACTCGAAGCCCGCGAGGCCGTCGAGAGTGCGGCGGTCCAGCGGCTGGGCCGACGTCCGGAGCTGATCCCGGACGCGCTCGAGCAGCTGCGCGCGGTGCTGGAAACCCAGCGCCAGCACGCGGAAGCGGGTGACGTGCCCGCGTTCGCCGAGGCCGACGAGCTGTTCCACCGCACGATCGTCGCGGCAGGCGGCAACGCTCTGCTGCTCACCTTCTACACCACCCTCGCCGACCGGCAGCGCCGGATGAACGTCCACGCGCTCGCGCCGATCCCGGCCCGCCTGCCGCAGGTCGTCGGCGAGCACGAACAGCTCCTGAACATCATCGCGGAGGCCGAGACGAAGGCCGACACCTTCGCCCCCGCCCTGCGAGCACACCTGGATTCGGTGCACAAACGATGACCACAACCGCTGACCGCGCTCCCCTGCCCGGAACGCCCGAAACGACCGCTCGCCCGGCCTGGTTCCCGGCCGCCGCCGCGGTGTTCGCGGCCGGATGGGGCGGCAACCAGTTCACGCCGCTGCTCGTGATGTACCACGCCGCGGGCTACTCCGCGTTCACCGTCGACGCCCTGCTCGGCGCGTACGTCGTCGGCCTCGTGCCGGGACTCCTGTTGTCCGGCGGACTGTCCAATCGGTACGGTCGCCGCCCGGTGATGTTCGCCGGGACCGTGCTGTCGCTGCTGGCGAGCGCGCTGCTGGCGCTCGGACCGCTCGGCGTCGCGTGGATCGCCGGCGGTCGGTTCCTCTCCGGCATCGCGGTCGCGGTCGCGATGGCCGTGGGCTCCACCTGGATCAAGGAACTCGCCGACGCCGACCCGTACACGGCGGCCGACACCGGAACCCGCCGCGCCGCACTGTGCCTCACGCTCGGGCTCGGCATCGGCCCGGGCGTCGCCGGAGTGCTCGCGCAGTGGGGACCGTGGCCGATGGTCCTCCCCTACCTGGTCCACATCGGACTCGCGCTGGTCTCGCTGGCCGCCGTCACGCGCAGTCCGGAAACGCTTACTGTCCGGACTGATTCGGTGCGCGCCGCGTTGCCCGCCACCGCTCGGCATCCGCGGTTCCGCCGCGTGATCCTGCCTGCGGCGCCGTGGATTTTCGGCTCCTGCGGCGTGGCGTACGCGATCCTGCCGCAGCTCGTCCAGCATCAGACCGGGTCGTGGGCGCTGGCCTACTCCACTTTGCTGACCGTGTGCGCGATCGGCGCGGGCGTCGGGATTCAGCCGATCGCCAAGCGGGTCGACCGCGCCACCAGCGCGCGGGCCGTGCTCACCGGAATGACGGTGCTGTGCGTCGGGCTCATCCTGAGCGTCTTCGCGGCGGCGCAGGAATCGCCGTGGATCGCGCTCGGCGCGGCAGTGGTGCTGGGCACCGCTTACGGCATCGTCGTGGTGTCCGGACTGCTGGAATTGCAACGCCTCGCCCGGCCGGACGAAATCGCGGAACTGACCGGCGTGTACTACGCGCTGGCCTACATCGGATTCCTCCTGCCGTCACTTTTAGCGGCCCTGAACGGAGTAGCGGGCTACCCGGTGCTGCTGGCCTGCGTGGCACTGGTCGCGATCGCGGGAACCCTTGTGGTGTCCCGACACTCGCGCCGGCACCTGCCCCAAGACTGACCCCGATTCCGGCAAACGGGACCGAATGCGCGACGGCGCGGAAATTCGGTCCCGTTTGCCGGATTTGTTTCCCACTATTGTCGCTTGTGGATCGTGAAGGACTCGGAAAGAGTTCTGACTGCCGGGAAAACGGGCGTGCGACAAACGCGCCCGATTTCATCGGGGCCGGTAACTCACGAACCCTTCTAGCAGGAAGTGGGAACTGCACATGGGGCGTTCCTCGCGATCCGTTCGCGCCCTGGTCATGGCTGCGACCGGCAGTCTGGTGCTGGCCGGGGTCACCCAGCCGGCGCAGGCTGCCGGACCAGCCGCGGCGACGGCCGACACGACGCCGCAATCGGTGATCGTCGTCCTCTCCGACCAGTTGCCCAGCGCGCCGCCCACCAAGGCGGCCTCGGACACTCGCCGCGCCAAAGCCACCCAAGAACAAGACTCGGTGCTGGCCAAGCTCGCCGGCTCGGCACCGGCCAAGGTCAAGCACTTCGCTCTGGGCAACGCGTTTTCCGCCACCGTCACGCCCGCGCAGGCCGCACAGCTCGCGCACGATCCGGCGGTCGCGCAGGTGCTGCCGGACAGCAAAGTGACGCTGCCGGACGCCAAGCCGAGCGCACCGGCCGCCGCGCCGAAGGCAGGCGGACCGGCCGCGGCGCAGGCCCTGCCGAACGCGACCTGCCCGAGCGACCCGGCGAAACCGTTGCTGGAGCCCGAAGCGCTGACTTCGATCCGCGCCTACAGCACCACCGGCGGGAAGAGCGCGTCCGACCTGGCCAACGGGGCCGGCGTCAAGGTCGCGTTCCTCGCCGACAACATGGACCCGAACTACGCGGACTTCATCCGTCCCGACGGCAGCCATGTGTTCTCGGACTACCAGGACTTCTCCGGCGACGGTCCGAACACGACCGACGCGGGGGCCGAGGCCTTCGGCGACGCCTCCTCGATCGCCGCGCAGGGCGTCGTGGTGCACGACCTGTCGAAGTTCGTGAACGAGAAGCACCCGCTTCCGGCGGGCTGCAACATCGTCGTCAAGGGCGTCGCGCCGGGCGCGAGCCTGGTCGGCCTGAACGTTTTCGGCAAGACCGCGACGAACTCCGCGGTGCTGCAGGCGATCGACTACGCGGTGACCGTCGACCACGTCGACGTGATCAACGAGTCGCTCGGCCTCAACCAGTACCCGGATTCCAGCTCCCGCAACCTGTTCCAGGTCTTCAACGACCAGGCCGTGGCTGCGGGCGTCACGGTGACCGCGTCCAGCGGCGACGCGGGCACCACGTCCACGATCGGCAGCCCGGCCACCGACCCGCTGGTGATCTCCACCGGCGCGACCACCGACAACCGGCTGTACGCGCAGACCGGCTACGCGGCTTTCCCGTTCTCCAACGGGAAATGGGTGAGCGACAACATCTCCGCGCTGTCGTCGTCCGGCATCACGCAGAACGGCCGCACCATCGACCTCGTCGCACCCGGCGAGGGCAACTGGGCCGACTGCGCGCCGGCGTACTCGGAATGCCGCAACTTCAACACCGTCCCGCAGCCGACCGACCTCGAATCGTTCGGCGGCACCAGTGAATCCGCCCCGCTGACCGCGGGTGTGGCCGCGCTGGTGATCCAGAGTTACCGCAATTCGCACCACGGTGCGTCGCCGTCGCCCGCGCAGGTGAAGCAGATCATCACCAGCACCGCGCGCGACCTCAACCTCCCCGCCGACGAGCAGGGCGCAGGCCTTCTCGATGCGCGCGCGGCGGTCGAAGCGGCGCTCACCGCTCCGGGCTCGACCGGGGCACCGGCGGGCGTTTCGTCGAACATCTCGCTGTCGGCCGACCAGCTGACGCTGGAAGGCGCGCCGGGCAGCACGCAGCAGGCGTCGGTCAACGTCACCAACTCGGGCACCAAGCCGTTGACGGTCAGCACCGGCACGCGGACGTTCTCCCCGATGGGCACGCAGGCGCAGACCACGGCGTTCGACTCGACGAAGCTGCCGACCTTCCCGTACTTCAACGGCACGAACTGGGCGTACAAGAAGGTCACCTTCTCCGTGCCGAACGGCGCGCAGCGGCTGCTGGCGCGGATGGCGTGGCAGGGCAGCCCGAAGTCGGTCAACGGCCAGTCGGTCACGCCGGTGGTACGGCTGACGCTGCTCGCGCCAGACGGCACCTTCGTCGCCAACAGCCGTCCGCAGGGCGGGGCCGCGACGGCGAACTATGCCAATGTGGACGTCACGCGCCCGGTCGCGGGCACGTGGACGGCGGTGCTGTACTCGGCGTCCGGACCGGCCGGTTACACCGGTGACATCCAGCTCGCGACCACCGCGCAGCGCGCCGTCCCGTACGGCCAGGTGTCGCCGCAGATCCTGGAGCTCAAGCCGGGCCAGACCAAGCCGGTGCACGTCTCGCTGCAGACTCCGAGCAGCGGCGGCGACGCGGACTACTCGATCACCTTCGGCAGCTCCGACGGCCACCAGACCTCCGTGTCGGCCGTGCTGCGCGCGCTGATCCCGACCAAGAACGGCCCGGGAACCTTCAACGGCACCATCACCGGCGGCAACGCCCGCGCGGTGTCGCCGGCGCAGACCTTCTCCTACGAATTCGACGTGCCGCGCGGCAAGCGGGACCTCGACGTCGCGGTGAAGCTGCAGGATCCGGGCACGCTGCTCGACGGCGTCCTGGTCGACCCGAACGGCGAACTCGCCGACGTGAACAGCAACGCCTACCTCGATTCGGCCACCACGCTGAAGCAGGGCACCGGGTTGCAGCTCGTCGACGCGAACCCGCTGCCGGGCCGCTGGCACCTGGTGCTCGTCGTGCAGAACCCGGTGACGGGCAAGCAGATCGACCAGCCGTTCACCGGAACCGTTGGCTTCGACCAGGTCTCGGCCAGCGCGCCCGCGCTGCCGCAGTCCGCGTCGCTCGCCGCGGGCAAGGCCGTGACCGTGCCGGTGACCGTGCGCAACACCGGCGTCGAGCCGATCGCCATCGGCGTCGACGCGCGCACGAACACCCGGCAAACGCTGCAGCCGCAGCCGATCCAGGGGTCGACCGAGGTCAACCTGCCGGAACTGAACTCGGACGCGCCGGTGTATTCGATTCCGCCGGAGACGAGCAAGTTCACCGTCGCGACGTCCTCTACCGTGCCCGCGCAGGCGGAGATTCAGGGTTCGGCGGCGGGCATCGACGTGCTCGGCGACCTGAAGTCCGCGCAGAACGGGAGCACGGTGTCGGTCGCGACGATCGGCGAGAAGACCGGCTACGTCACCAAGGGCGTCTGGTTCGCCGACGTGCAGGAGATCGGCCCATTCGGTCCGGAAGGCGCGCCCGCCGGGCATTCCAGCTACACGGCGTCGATCCAGACGGCAGGCTTCGACGGTTCGGTGACGTCGTCGACCGGCGACCCGTACGGCCAGTCGGTGGACCCGAACGGCACCGGCGGCACGCCGCAACTGGTGAAGCCGGGCGAGACCGCGACGGTGCTGGTGACGATCACGCCGTCGGGCAACCGCGGCGACAAGGTGGCCGGGCACCTGAACATCGTGACCGTGCCTTCGCTGCCGACCGGCGTGACCGGTCTGCCGCAGGTCGGAACCGGTGAGGTGCTGGCGACTCTGCCGTACAGCTACCGCATCGGCTGATCCCGCGTTCCGTGAGGGGAACCCTGAGGGAATCTGATTCCCTCAGGGGTCCCCTCACGTACGTCACGTGGTCAGGAGCGTGCGGAGGTGTTCGGCGTGCGCGCGTGTCATCGCCGCCCGGACACGCGGGATGCAACCAGCGAGCGGGCCGTCCGTCCAGGCGAGCACCAGGGTCGAATTCGTTGCCGCGCAATGCAATGGCCGGTAAGCGGTGTCTGGCATCGGTCTCGTCGGCGGAGCCGTCACGGTCAGGATTCCCGCACCGTAACCGAAACACAGCACCGCCCATTCGCTGTTGGCGTAGCACAGCAGCGGATCGGCACCGGCGTCGGCGAAGGCCGCGAGCAATGCACGCGTCCGGGGCTGCAGTGACTGGTCGAGAAGAACGCAGCGCTGCCCGGACAGCGCGGCCGGGGTGAGCGAGTCCGGAACGCCGAGCGGATGCCCGGAAGGAATGCCAACCACCAGCGGCTCCGTGGCTACCGAGACCCATTCGAGCGAGCGTTCCCGCACGGCGTCCTGACGCAGCAGGCCGAGGTCTAGTTCGCCGCGAAGCAGCGCTTCGGCCAGTTCCGCGGCTGATTCCCCGGCCTGGATCGCCAATCCGGCACCAGGATTGCGCAGGCCCACCTCGCGAATCAGCGGCGGCAGCACGGGAGTCAGCACCGAACCGATCCGGATCTGCGCGGCGGGGCGCTCCAGGCCGGCGCGGGCGGCGGTCAGCATCCGGTCGAATTGCGGCACCACCGCCGAGGCGTGTTCGAGCAGGAGCTCGCCGGTTTCGGTGAACAGCTTCCCGTCCGGTTCCGCGGCCAGCAGCGCGGCGCCGACCATCCGTTCCAGCCGCCGGATCCGCAGCGCGAGTTTGGCCGGGGTGGTTCCGAGCGCGGTCGCGGCAGCGGCCACGCTGCCCGCCTCGGCGACCGCGACCAGCAGCTTCAGCTGCCGCAGCTCGAGGTCCGCGCCGGTGCGGATCAGCTGGTCCGGGCGGTCAGCCACGGCAGTTCCCCCGGAATCGCGCGCGGGCCGTCGAAGCCGCCCCGTTCGTCGTGATAGGCGTCGAGGATCAACCCGGCCAGCAGGACCGCCCGCCCGGCGATGGGACTGTCCTCCCGGTACAGCAGGAAATGGCGGGTGCTCGATCGCAGCCCGGGGACCGGCCGGTGCACCACGCCCGGGGCGAGCGGGCGCGAGGCCTGGACGAGCGTGACGTCGCCCTGGTAGCGGACGATCTCGTCGCGCGGGCCGGACACCGGCACGTAGTGGGCGATCACCGGGGCGAACCCGTACGGGCCGCACACCCGGGCCAGGAACTCGCGGCAGCGGTCCGGCCCGGTCGAGGAGATCCACCGCTCGTGTTCCAGCTCGGCCAGGTCCACCTCGCGGCGGGCGGCGAGCGGATGCCAGTCCGGGAGCATCATCAGCAACGGGTCCTCGGCGAGGTCGATCCGGCCGGTGTTCGCGGGAAGCGGCACCTCGCACTGTTCGGACAGCACGGCGAGGTCGAGTTCCCCGCGGCCGAACCAGCCGAGCATTTCCGCGGTCGATTCGGCGGTCCGGATCTCCGCCCGGTCGCCGAGCCCGGTCGTCTCCAGCGCGCGGAGCAACGGGCCGGACAGCACGGTTTCCGACCAGCCGACCCGCAAGGCGCTGTCGCGCTGGGCTCGCTGCTGCGCGAGAGCGGGCCCGATCCGGGCGGTGCGCGCGAGGATCCCGTCCGCGTAGTCGAGGATCAATTGCCCGAACGGCGTGGGCCGCACCCCGGCTCGGGCGCGTTCGAACAGCGCCCGGCCGAGCAGTTCCTCGATCCTGCGCAGTTCGCGGCTGAGGGCGGGCTGCGGCAGCACCAGTTCGGTGGCCGCGCGGTTGAGGCTGCCCGCTTTGGCGATCGCCTGGAGGTGGCGCAAATGCTTGAGTTCCAACTCCACGAAAGTCCACGATAAGACTCCCGCCGCGGCGAGTGCACCGGCGAAAGTGTGGCAATCGCCCGACCAAAGTAGGAAATCCTCTTTCCGAACTGCCGCGGCGCCCGTCCCGCGACGGCATAACCGGCAGGCATTACCCGCGCCGCCCGGATCCCGGCACAGTGAGCGCACCAGTCCCGCCCCGCCGGGAGAAAACGCGAAATCGAGACGAGAAAAGGTGGCGATTTCCCATGTTCGACGCGACTCCGCTGTCTTCCGGCTGCGCCCGCCTGTATCCGGACGTCCGGCACGCCTGTGTCGGGGTGAGCCCGTTCAACGGCTATTTCACCGCCGACCGGCTGACCCGGCTCGCCGCGTGGACGGCGGAACGCTTCGCCGAGTACTGCTTTTTCGTCCCGGACGAGGTCACCGCGTACACGCTCGAAGCGCTCGGATACCCGCCGGCCAGGGCGAAACAGAAAGCGCACCGCCAGTCCTGCCACGTGCACAACAAGATCGCCGCCGCGCTGCGCGCGCTGGACGTGCCCGACCCGGAGAGCCGGATCTTCGGCATGGCCCGGCTGCGCGAACTGCCGACCTATCGGCGACTGCTGGCGTCGGCGGAAAACCGCTTCGAAACCGACGCCGCATTCCGTTCCGCCTGCTACGGCGCTTCCACCTGGGTGCTGCAGGGCCGGACCGGAAACGTGCCGGACGAGCGCGCGCTGCGGCTCGCGGTGCGCTACTTCCTCGCCGAACTCCCGTTGTTCGCCGGTTCCGGGCTGATCACCGGAAATCCGCGGTCGATGTTCGTCTACCACCAGCGGGTGCCGTTTCTCGAGAAGTTCTTCGACCGGGAATTCGCGTTCCGGCCCGAGCCGGGCCAGGGTTTCCTGGTCGTCGCCGAAGCCGCGCTGGAAGCGACCGGACGATGAGCGACCGGCACGACGACTATTCGCTGACCCGCGTCCCGGACGCCGCCCGCCGGTCCTGGCCGTCGGTCGCGGTGCAGCGGTTCGGGCAGGTCTCCTCGTTCCAGCAGTTCATCGTCGGCGCGCTGCTCGGCTACGGCATGACGTTCTGGCACGCGGTGCTGGCCATCACGATCGGTTCGGTGCTGCTGGAGGTCATCACCGTGCTGCTCGGCATCGCCGGAGTGCGCGAAGGACTGTCCACGTCGGTGCTGGCGCGCTGGGCCGGGTTCGGGCGGAAGGGCTCCGCGCTGGTCGGCCTCTTGGTCGCGGTCAGCCTCGCGGGCTGGTTCGGCGTGCAGAACGGCGTGTTCGCGCACGGGATGCGCGCACTCGGCGGCGCGCTGCCGGAATGGGGCTGGGCGCTGGTCGGCGGAGCGGCGATCACCGTGATCACCGTCTACGGCTTCCGCCTGATGGCCTGGACCGCCTACCTGACCGTGCCCGCTTTCCTTGTGCTGGCCGGGTATTCGGTGCTGGACGCGCTGCACACGCACTCGCTGGCGGACTTGATTTCCGCTCCCCCGCCGGGACCGCCGCTGTCGCTCGGCGCGGCGACCACGCTGGTGTCCGGGGCGTTCATCCTCGGCGCGCTGATGACCCCGGACATGACGCGGTTCAACCGCACCCGCGGCGACGTGGTCAAGCAGACCGTGCTCAGCGTGACGCTCGGCGAGTACCTGATCGGGCTGATCGGCGTGCTGCTCGCGCACGCCGCCGCGACCTCGGACGTCGTCGGCATCGTCACCACCTCCTCAGGTCTGCTCGGCACGCTCGTGCTGGCCACCGCGATCCTCAAGATCAACGACTGGAACCTGTACTCCTCCTCGCTCGGCCTGGTCAACGTCGTGGACGTGCTGTTCGACCGGAAAGTCAGCCGGGTGCACGTGGTTCTGGTGCTCGGGGTCTTCGGCACCGCGGCGTCCGCGCTGGGGATCGCCGACCACTTCGCCGGGTTCCTGACCGCGGTCGGCGTGCTCGCCCCACCGGTCGCCGGGGTGCTCATCGCGGAGTACTTCGTGCTTCGCCGGTGCCGTCCCGTTTTCGCCGCGCTGCGCCGCGGACAGGCGGTCGCCGGTCGCGACTGGGAACCGGCCGCGCTCGTCAGCTGGACCCTCGGGACCGCTTTCGCGCTCGCCTTCGACTTCGGGATTCCCACGATCAACTCGGTGGTCGTGGCGTTCGTCTGTCACCTCGCGGCGGGCCTGCTGGCCCGCCGCCGGAACCCGGGAGGAACCGGCATGCTGCCGCTGATCGGCCGCGAAGAGCTGAAAACCGCGATGGACGAGGGCACGGTGATCGTCGTCGACACCATGCCGCCGGACTACTACGCCCGCGAACACCTTCCCGGCGCCCGCAACATCCCGGGCTTTCCCTACGAGCAGGCCGCGCGGTTCACCGACGAGCACGCGCCGAGGGTGGTCCCGGACAAGACCGCGGCGATCGTCGTCTACTGCGCTAATACCCCTTGCCGCAACAGCGAATTCGTCGGCGCCCGGCTGCTCGAACTCGGGTACGCCGACGTCCGGAAGTACCGCGAAGGAATCGAAGACTGGGTCGAAGCCGGCCATCCCACCGAAACCGGCCCCGCCCCCGAAGCCCCGGCGCGCCCGGCGCCGGTGCCGGTCAACCACCCCGAATAGAGGAGAAGAACATGGGAACCAGAATCCGGATGTTCGCGGCCGTCACGGCGATCGCGGCGGGAGTCCTCGGCGGCGCAGCGGCGACGCCGGCGAGCGCCGCCCCGGCGTCCTACGTTTCGCTGGCCCCGCAGGACGAGACCGTCATCGACGTGACCTCGGCCAACTACGACCAGGTGATGGAGATGTCCAAGACCAAGCCGGTGGTGCTGGACTTCTACGCCAGCTGGTGCGGTCCCTGTCAGAAGATGGCTCCCTACCTGGAGAAATACCACGCCGCCGACAACGGCAAGTGGATCTGGGCGAAGGTGGACCTGAGCGAGCAGGGCCAGAACAAGGACATCGCCGACAAGTACGGCATCGAGTACATCCCGACGCTGATCGACGTCGCCAGCGGCCAGGAGAAGGGCAGCCGGGTGGTCGGCTTCGACGAGGGCAGCGGCCCCGACGACCTGCGCACCTGGCTGAACGGTCTCTGACCTCGACGGCCGCCGCCGAGGCTCCCCGAGGTCCCGGCGGCGGTCTCCTGAAGGGATAACCATGAAACGCACCCCGAAAGCCGTCGTGCTGGCGGCCCTGCTCGCGGTCGCCGCCAGCGTGCTGCCCGCGACGGCCTTCGCTTCGCCGGACGACACCGCGGTGTACATCGTGCGGCTCAAGCCGATGGACAAAGACAAGGACAAGGTCACCGCCGCCGCG
Organism: Amycolatopsis sp. NPDC003676; assembly: GCF_053587275.1. NCBI lineage: Bacteria > Bacillati > Actinomycetota > Actinomycetes > Pseudonocardiales > Pseudonocardiaceae > Amycolatopsis > Amycolatopsis sp. NPDC003676. The sequence goes on along the minus strand of NZ_JBSFNS010000093.1, from coordinate 18,194 downwards.
AACGCGCTGATCGCCAAGTACGGCGGCACGCTGCGCCGGGTCTACTACTCGGTCTCGCAGGCGTTTTCCCTTTCGCTGACCAAGGAACAGCACGACAAGTACCTGACCGACGCCGCGGTCACCACGGTCGGGGCCAACCAGGTCTACACCGCGGCCGGGACGCAAGACGACCCGCCTTCGTGGGGACAGGACCGGATCGACCAGGCGGACCTCCCGCTCGACGGCAGCTACACCTACCCGAACACCGCGGCCAATGTGCACGTTTACGTGCTCGACACCGGGGTGCGCACCAGCCACCACGACTTCGACGGCCGCGCACACGCCGCGTACGACGCGGTCGATCCCGACAACGACCAGAGCGGCTCGGACTGCAACGGCCACGGCACCCAAGTCGCGGCCGCCATCGCGGGCCGCCACTTTGGCGTCGCGAAAGAAGCTTCGGTCGAGTCAGTGCGCACGCTCGGTTGCGACGGCACGGGCACGTCCGAGGAGATTCTGTCCGCTTTGGACTGGGTGAACCTCAACGCGCAACGCCCGGCCTTGCTGAACCTCAGCTTCGCCGGCCCCAGCGGCACAGTTCTCGACATCCAGCTCTACAAGATGACCCAGAACGGCCTCGCCTACACCGTCGCCGCGGGCAACGGTTCCGGCGGCGCCGGGGTGAACGCCTGCGACATCACGCCTGCCCGGCAGACCACCGGGATCACCGTGGGCGCCACCGATCAGGCCGACCACCGGGTGCCGTCGTCGAATTTCGGGAGCTGCGTGGACCTTTACGCGCCAGGCAAGGACATTCCGACGGCGGACAGTGCCGACGACTGCGCGTCCACTGTGGTTTCCGGGACGTCGATCGCTTCGGCGGAAGCCGCCGGGGTGGCCGCGATGTTCCTCTCCGCGCACCCGGACGCCACGCCGGACCAGGTGGTCAAAGGCATGACGGACGCGGCTACGAAGGACAAGGTCGTCGATCCCGGCGAGGGATCGCACAACCTGCTGCTGCACACCGCATAACCGGTCGCGGCCGGGCCACCCCGCGCCGGACGGCACGGCCCGGCCGCACCGCACACTCCGCAACGGCAGGACCGGTGCCGTCAGCGACGGATCGCACAACCCGTTGCGGCACAACGCGCGCGGCCGGGCCGGGCATCACGACGCCAAGCACGTACGGTCCGGCCGCACTCCGCGACAGCATGACCGCCGCGTGCCGCTAAACCCGCTGCCAACCCGGTACCACCCACCACCCAACCCACGCGGCCGAGCCGCCAAAACCACTGCCCAATCCGTTACCGCTCACCACCCAACCCGCCCGGCCAGACCGCCAAAACCACTGCCAACCCGATACCGCCCACCACCCAACCCACGCAGCCAGGCCACCAAACCCACTGCCAACCCGATACCGCTCACCACCCAACCCACGCGGCCGGGCCGCCACGATCCCAAGGACCCCGCCATGGACGTCACGGCACCGCCCGGCCGCACCGCGCTCCCCCTCCCCGCCCTGCTGGCTCTCGCCGCCTCGGTGTTCCTCGGCTGCCTGACCGAAATCGTCCCGGCCGGGATCCTGCTCCCCGCCGCGGCCGACCTCGGCGTGTCCCCCGCCGCCGCGGGACAGCTGGTGACGGTGTACGCGATCACCACCGCACTCACCGCGCTGCCGCTGACCGCGGCGTCGGCCCGGATGCCCCGCCGCACACTCCTGCTCCTGCTGGTCGCCGGGTTCGTCGCGACCAACCTGGTGATCGCGCTGTCCCCGTGGTTCGCGCTGGTGCTCGCGGCGCGGGTGGCCTCCGGGGCGCTCACCGGGATCCTGTGGTCCCTCGTGGCGAACTACGCCATGCGCCTCGTGCCCGCGGAGCGCGCCGGCCGCGCGCTCGCCGTCGCGATGGCGGGCACGCCGGTCGGTTTCGCGCTCGGCGTCCCGGCCGGCGCCGCCCTCGGCGAACTCGTCGGCTGGCGCTGGGTGTTCGCTGGAATGGCCCTCGTCGCAGTGCCGCTGCTGTGGTGGATCGTGGTGGTGGTTCCGCCGCTGTCCGGCGAGGAACCGGGTGCCCGGACGAGTCTCCGCGCGGTGCTGCGCACGCCGGGGCTGCGCCCGCTATTGCTGCTGGTGATCGCGTTTTCCTTGGCGCACAACATGTTCTACACCTATCTCGGACCATTCTACGCCGGTCGCGGACATCTCGTACTGTTGAGCGCCGGACTGTTGCTGTTCGGCGCCGCCACAGTGGCCGGGCTGTGGCTGGTCGGCCTCGCTCTCGACCGCCATCCCCGCGCCGTACTCATGTGCTGCGCCGCCAGCATCGCCTGCTGTTTCGGAATACTGGTCTTCGGCGGCCGCGAACCGGTGCTGCTGCTCGCCGCGTGTGCGTTGTGGGGCTTGGCTTTCGGCGGTGCGCCGACGTCGTTCCAAGCGGTCACCGCGGTCCTGGCCGGACGCCGCGCCGACATCGCGCAGTCGCTGACCATCGCCAGCTGGAACGGTGCCGTCGCGGGCGGCGCACTGATCGGCGGCGTATTGCTCGGCACAGCGCCCGACGCACTGCCCTGGACGGCCATCGCACTGATGGTCGTTCCGGTTTTCCTTTCCCGTTTCGTTCTCCGGGCACGGTGAAAACGTCGGTCAACTTTCGGAGCCGGCGGGCACGGAGCTGGTAGCAGCGGCGTGACAAGCACCAAAACCCTCGGCGCGCAGCAGAATATGTCCATTGTGGACCCGAATCGCGGTCTCGGTCGCGTCGCTCACCGCCGAAACCCCTGCCGCGGCAGCCACCGCACCGGCTTCGTCCACGATCACGCGCACGTTCGGCCACGCCGATTCCGGACACGAGCGCTTCAGCAGTCCGCGCAGATCCGCCAGCACCAGATTGGTCAACGGCACCAGCTCCCCCGGCTGACCGGTCACCACCACGAGCGTGACCTCGCCCGCCGCGCGCAGGGCTTCCTCCACCGCGGACAGCCGGTGCAGCCCGATCACCGCGACCACTCCGTCGCCGTCGATCCGCGCCGGACGCTCTCGCAAGGCGTCAAAAACCTCCGGCGGAGACCAGATTTCCCCGGCCGCCCTCGATTGCGGCACGATCGGCGGCTCCGGCCAGGTGTCGTTCAGCTCCAGCGCAGGCAACGCTTCGCACGCACGGACAACGTTGAACGGCTCGCCGAAACCTGGTGCCGCGGCGGCGAGCTGACTCGCGCCGTGCAGCATCGTCAGCGCCGCTTCCGCCACCCGCACCAACCTGCCCGACGACGGCGAAAGCCGTTCCAGCACCATGCCGAGGACGATCGCGTCGAAGCGCAGCAACTGCGCGTACGGCCGGTGGGTGAGTTCGTCGGCGAGGATTTCCGGCAGCAGATCGACGCCGAGGCGCGCGTCCGGGTCGGTGGCGAGCGGCAGCCGCGCGACCCACGCACGGGCGAACGCGCCGAGTGCTTCAGCGGGCGTGAGGCCAGGATCCGGCTCGGGCGCCTCGGCGGCGAACCGCTCCGCTTCGGCCGCGAGCACGGCGAAATAGAGCGCGCGTTTGCCGGGGAAGTTGGAGTAGACCGCGCCGCGGGTCAGCTCGGCGCGCTCGGCGATCACGTCGATCTTGGCGTCGCGGAACCCGCGTTCGGTGAACTCGTCGCGGGCGGCGGCCAGCACCTTCGCCCGGTTGCGCTCCTGCGTCTGCGCCCTGGTCAGCCGCGCCATCGTGAGTCCTCCCGGTCCGCTTCCTTGCCAAGATACCGCCACCATTCATATGATGAGATCATCTGAATTGCCCATCTGGAGGTTCCCGGTGTCCCCCGTTCCCGAACTCGACCTGACCGACCCGGCCGTCACGAGCGACCCGTTCACGACCTACGGCGCCGCCCGCGAGCAGGGCCCGCTCGCCAAGCTGACCGGCCCCGGCATCCCGCCGATGTGGGTCCTGACGCGGCACGCCGAAGCCCGCGCGATGCTCACCGACCAGCGGTTCGCCTTGAGCGAGGCCAGCTACCAGCGTCCGGACGTGCCTGAGCACTGCCGTCCTTACCTGCGCACCATGCAGGAAATGGAAGGAGCCGAGCACGCCCGGCTGCGCAGGCTGGCCACGCCCGCGTTCGCCGCCCGTCGCGCGCTGGATTTCCGTCCGGAGATCGAGAAAATCGTCGCCCGATATCTGGACGCGCTGCCCGCGGAAGGCCCGGTCGACCTGCTGACCGAGTTCGCCCAGCCGCTGCCGATGGAGGTCATCTGCGCGCTCGTCGGCGTGCCGGAGGCGCAGCGGCCGCGCTGGCACGAATACGGCGCGGCGGTCGTCCAGGTGTCCGGCGACGAATTCGCCACCGCCGTGCCCGGCATCATCGACAGTTCGCGGACGTTGGTCGCGCATCCGGACAGCGCGATGCTGGCGCATCTGACGAATGCGGGACTGACGGAAACGGAAGCCGTCGCGCTCGTCTGGCAGCTCGTCTTGGCCGGGCAGACGCCGGCCAATTTCATCGCCAATTCCGTGGAAACCCTGCTGGCGCACCCGGATCAGCTCGAACTGCTGCGCACGGAACCGGAACTGTGGCCGGGCGCGGTCGAGGAATTGATGCGCTGGTGCGGTTCGCAGCTGCTGACGATTCCCCGGCGGGCCACCGAAGATCTGGACTTGTGCGGCGTGCGGATCCGCGAGGGCGAGCCGGTGACCGCGTCGATCGCGGCGGCGAACCGGGACCCGCGCGTCTTCGCCGATCCGGACCGCTTCGACGTGCGCCGCTCGGCAGGCGCGCACCTCGGTTTCGCGCACGGGCCGCATTTCTGCCTCGGCGCGTCGTTCGCGCGGGTGCAGGCGGAGGTGGCGCTGACCGCGTTGCTCGACCGGTTCGCCGGGCTGCGTGTCCTCGACGCGAAGCGGGTACCCGACCCGGGAACGTGGCGGCTGGCCGGATTGACCGTGGACTGGTAACGCCCTCGATCGGGTGAGGTCCCGGCGACGCCGCCCAGCTCCGGCTACCGTTTCGCCAGGTCAGCACGACACCCCGGGAGGCAATCCATGTCCACGCCCATTCCGCCCGTCCTCGGCTTCGCGGTGCTCGACCCGCGGCGCGCGTGGCCGCTCGTGCTCACCCGCGGGATCCTGGGCGTCCTGTTCGGCGTGCTGGCGCTGGTGTGGCCGGGGATCACCGTGCTGGCGCTGGCTTTCCTGTTCGGGATCTACGTGCTGATCGACGCGGTCGGCGCGATCATGCAGGCGTTCCGGCCGGGCGACGGCGCGCACCGGATCGCGTACGCGCTGCTCGGTGTGCTGGGCCTGGTCGCCGGGATCATGACGCTGGTGTGGCCCGGGGTGACCGTGCTGGTGCTGGCGACGCTCGTCGGGGCGTGGGCGGTGGTCACCGGGATCATGGAAATCGTCGCCGCGATCCGGCTGCGCAAGCAGATCACCGGCGAAGCGTTTCTGATCGTGGCGGGCGCGCTTTCGGTGATCGCCGGGGTGCTCGTGCTGTTCCACCCGATCGCGGGCGCGTTCGGCGTCGCCCTGCTGATCGGGATTTACGCGGTGATTTACGGGGTAACCCTCGTGGTCCTGTCATTCCGGTTGCGTTCGCTGGCGAAATCCGCCGATCCGGCGGAACAGCCTCAGTAGGGCGACAATCGACAGCGACCGCTTGTGCGAGGGAAGGACTGCCCGATGGTTCAGCAGTACCCCGGCAATTACGGGGAGGACACCCGGCCAGGCATCGACGCGGCGAGGCTGTGGGCAGGCGGTGTGGCCACCGCGGTAGTCGCGGCGCTCGTGGCGGTGGTGGGCCTGCTGATCGCGCGAGGCATCTTCGACGTGCCCGTCCTCGCTCCTAAGGGCGACGGTCTGTGGGGCAAGGCGAGCACGCCGACGTACGCGATCTCCGCCGCCGCTGTCGCGCTGCTGGCGACAGGCTTGATGCACCTGCTGAGCGTGGCGACCCCTGCGCCGGGCCAGTTCTTCGGCTGGATCATGGTGCTGGTCACGGCCATCGCGGTGGTCCTGCCGCTCACCCTGACGGTGGGCATGGAGGCGAAGATCGCCACGGCGGCGATCAACCTGGTGATCGGGCTGGTGATCGCTTCGTTGGTGAGCAGCATGGCGGCGAGTGCGCGGACGTTGCACCGGAGGAAGCGGAGCAGCCGGGCGGAGCAGCAGCCGCCGCCTCCTCCTCCGCCTACTCGGCAGTGGCCGGAGGGGCCGACTACGTATTACGACCGCTGACCTAACGCTTCCGAGGAGGCCGCAACGCCTCCTCGATCGCGTCGGACACCCGCGCCGCCAAATCCGGATCCGACAGTTCCGGCAGCAGCCGATCCACCGGCGTCAGCGTCGTCAACGCGTGCGCGCACGCCCGGTGCACGTCCAGCTGGTACAGCGGATCGTTCACCGGCCGCGCGGTCAGCCCCCGCCGCGCCGCGGCGAACAGTCCGGCCAGCGGCAGCAGTCCCGCGCTTCGATCCGGCGCCACCGGCAGCGACCCGCCGAGGCCTCCCTCCGCGTCGACCACCACAGTCGCGTTTCGCGCGACCTCGGCCAGCGGATACGCGGCCGCGTCGGCACGCCGCCAGGCCACGACCTCCCCCACCCCGGACGCGACCAGCAGCGGCACCAGCAACGGCATCGTGTCGGAGCCCGCCACCACCACCTTCGCGGCGAACGGCGCGACGTGCAGCCGGCGCGACCGGATCAGCACCGCGGCGGCCAGCGCGATGCTCGAGGTTTCCTCCTCGGTGATCACCGGAACTCCGCCGCCCGCGGCGATGTCCCGTTGCGCCGCACGGGCTTTCGCCGGATCCGTCCCGGTCAGGTACACCGCTTCGACGTCGCTCGGCAACGACCGCAGCGCGGCCGACAACTCGCCCGCGTTCCGCGACCGCACCGCGAACGCCGACGCGGGCACTCCGGTGTGCTCCCGGATCGCCTCCGCGTCGGCGCGCAGCAGCGCCAGCGACGGCTCCGGCTCGTCCGGAGCGCTGTCCCCGACCACCGCCAGCCCGGCCCGCAGCCCGTTCACCGGCCGGTCTCGCCCGCGTCCGGGCCGTCGAGGTCGACTCCGTTGTGCCGTGCGATTTCCCGCAGCTCCGCCAGCCGCGCGCGGTGGCTGTCGGCCTCGTCCTCTCCCGCAGTCTCCAGCGCCTGGCGCGCCGCCGCGATGCCCCGCTTCAGTTCCCGCACGAATTCACTCGGCATACTGCCTCCGGTCGATGGCTTCACAGGTCGTTGCCCGCGTACGAGAGGTTGAAGCTCTTGTTGGCGAGCGGGAAATCCGGGACGATCGTGTCCACGAGGGCCACCGGCAGCGCGGGCCAGTTGAAGAAGCTCGGGTCGACGGCTTTGACGCGGCGCAGCACTCCGCCGGAGAGTTCGACGCGGTGCACGATCGTGCCGCGCCAGCCCTCGGCCACCCCGGCCCCGGACTCCGAACCGGCGGGATCCGGTGTCTCCGACCGGCTGCCCAGCGACCCGGCCAGCCGCTCCACGAGCGCCGCCGAATGGCTGATTTCCTCTGCCCGCACCAGGAACCGGGACAGGACGTCGCCGTCGGTCCGCGAATGCCGCACCGGTTCGCCGAGGTCGAGGAACGGATGCTCGTATCGCGCGTCTCGCCGGAGGCCGCTGGCCCGCGCGACGTACCCGAGCGTCCCGAGGTCCGCCGCCTGCCGCGGCGAAAGCACCGCCGTGCCCGCGAATCGGTCGCGGACCACGGAATGCTCTACCGCCAGCGCGGCGATCTCCCCGGCTTCGGCGGCCAGTGCCCGCACTTTCGCCGTGTCCGGCAGCCGGGCGAGCCGCGCCCCGCCAAGCCGGACGCCGCCGCGCAGGAGCCGGTGTCCGGTGACTTCTTCGTTGTGCCGCAACAGCTTCTCCCGCACCGTCTGCGCGTGCGAGTTCAGCACCGAGTGCCCGACGTCGTTGCACAGCGCACCGAGATCGGCCACGTGGTTGTGGATCCGTTCCAGCTCCAGCAGAACCGCTCTGACCCGCGCCGCGTCCGCGGACACCGCCCGGCCCTGCGCGTCTTCCACGGCGAGGCAATAGGCCAATGCGTGCCCGACCGCGGTGTCGCCGCTGATCCGTTCGGCCAGCTCGATCCCGGCGTCGGGCGTCCGGCCGGCGAACAGCGCTTCCAGTCCCTTGTGGACGAACCACAGCCGGGCCTTGAGGTTCAGGATCGTCTCGCCCGAAACGGAAAACCGGAAGTGGCCCGGTTCGATCATCCCGGCGTGCACCGGCCCGACCGGGATCTCCGACACCCCGGCCCCTTCCACCGCGCGGAACGGATACGGCCCGGCGACCTCGCCGAACTCCGGCGGCGCACCGGCCCCGGCCCGCATCGGGTACCAGCCGCGCGGCCAGTGGAAATGCCGGACCAGCCGGCGCGGCAGCGGGTGGTCGTCGGGCACGATGCCGAACAGGTCCCGCATCTCGCGCTCGAACCGGCCCGCCGGGAACGACAACCGGGCCAGGCTCGGCAGCCTCGGGTCGGCTGCCGGGAGCCGCACGTGCACTTCGGCCCGGCGGTCGCCCTCGGCCAGGAACAGATACACCGCGCGCAGCCGGTCGCCGTCGTCGTGCCCGGACACGAGTGCGACGCGGAAACCCTCCGCCAGCAAGGATTCCGCCGCCGCGGGCAGCTCCGCGGGAGTCGCTTCCCGTACGTTCACGAGCCCCCTCCCCCGGCCAGCGCCGCCGCGTGCAGCAACGACGCCAGCGGACCGGTCCAGAACCCGAGCACCGCCGCGGCGACAAGCGGGACCGCCAGCGCGACCCGCGTCGCCCGCGGCACCGCCACCGGAGCACGCGCCGCACCGGGCCCGCCGGGCGGTTCGCCCAGCAGCATCCGCGTCGTGTGCCCGGCCAGCGCCGCCGCGACCACCAGCACCAGGACCAGCACGATCGCCGTCGTCCAGCCGAGACCGCCGGCGAAACCGGCGCGGGCGAGCCCCAGTTCGCTCGCGAACAGGCTGAACGGCGGCATCCCGGCCAGCGCCAGCACCCCGGCGCCGAGACAGCCGGCGAGCACCGGCCCGCGCGCGGCCAGCCCGCGCACCCGGTCGATCCGGCTCGTGCCGGTCCCCTGCGCGACCCGGCCCGCGCCCAGGAACAGCACCGCCTTGACCAGGCCGTGGCCGAGCACGTGCACCAGCACCGCCGCCGTCGCGACCGGACCGCCGACCGCCGCGCCGAACGACACCAGCCCGAGGTGCTCGATGCTGGAATAGGCCAGCATCCGCTTGTAATCGCGTTGCGCGAGCAGCAAAGTCGCGGCCACGAGGAGCGACGCGAGCGCCATCACGGTCAGCAGGCCGCGGGCGAACCCGGCGCCGAGCGCGGCGTCGGCGATCACCTTCACCCGGAGCACGGCGTAGAACGCGACGGCGAGCAGCACCCCGGACATCAACGCCGAAACCGGCGCGGGCGCCTGCGAATGGGCGTCCGGGAGCCAGGCGTGCAATGGAGCCAGCCCCGCCTTCGCCCCGAATCCGAGCACCAGCAGGGTGACCGCGATCCGGGTGACGCCGCTGTCGAGGCCGCCCGCTCCGGCAGCGAGGCCGGCCAGGTCGAGGCCGCCCCCGGCGTGTCCGGACGCGTATCCGAGCAGCAGCGTGCCCAGCAGCGCCAGCGCGAGCCCGGCCGAGCAGATCACGACGTACTTCCACGCCGCCTCGACCGCGGTCCGGGTGCGGCTCTGGCCGACGAGGAACGCGGTCACGACCGTCGTCGCTTCGATCGACACCCACAGCAGGCCGAGGTTGGCGGCGAGGACGGCGAGCGTCATCGCGGCGAGGAACAGGTGGACCAGCAGGCCGTGCCTGGCCGCCGTGCGCGCGGTCGCGCGGCCCGCCGCCCGTTCGGCCGCGAAATGCCCCGGCGTCGCCAGCGTCGCCGGAACCGCGACCGCGCTGATCACCACCAGCAGGAACGCCGACAACGCGTCGGCCCGAAGCAGCCCGCCCAACGCGGTGACCGGACCGGTCCGCACCACTGTCGTGGCCAGCGCGATCGCCGCCGCGAGGCTCACGAGCGCGCTCGCCGCGCCGGCCCACAGCATTCCGCGCCGCCACGCGGGCACCAGGAATCCCAGCGCCGTCACCGCGGGCGCCGCCAAGACCAGGATCGCCATCAGTCCCGCAACTCCCGCAGCTCGCCGAGGTCCGTGCCGCCGAAGAGCTGCCGCATCCGGCCGGACAGGATCTGCAGCACGAGGACCGCCAGCAGCACGTCCAGCGACACCCCGATTTCCACGAGCAGCCCCGGATCCGCGCCGAGCAGCAGTCCGGTCGCGGTGATCCCGTTGTCCAGCACGAGGAATCCGACGAGCTGGGACACCGCCCGCCGCCGGGTCACCAGCACGAAGAACCCGATCAGGACCACGGTCAGGCCGACCGGCGCGGCCGCCGAGGCCGGAGAAGGATCGAGTTCCACGAGCGGACGCGACACGGCGTATGCGACGAGTGCCAGCAAGGCGGCCGACAGCAAGGAAGCCGTCACGTTCACGACCGGACGCGTCTCGCGCCGGTCCAGGCCCTGCCGCGCGGTCATTCGCCGCACCAGCCACGGGAGGACACCGGCGCGCAGGATCAGCAGCCCCGCCGCGGTCAGTCCGGCCTCGACCGAGCCCGCGAGCACCGCGGCCATGCCCGCCAGCGCGCAGCCCTGCACCGCGAGCACCCGCACCAGCACCGAAAGCTCGCGCCGCCACAGCACCAGCACCGCGGTCAGCAGGAACACCCCGCAGACCAGGTAGAGCAGTTCGGTCACGACACCCCTCCCGGTAAGACGAAGGACGCCGCCACCGCCAGCAGCGCGAGCAGGAACGAGCCCGCCAGCAGCTCCGGAACCCGGAACAGCCGCAGCTTCGCGAAGAACACCTCGGCCGCCGCGAGCACCGCGCCCAGCAGGCCGGCCTTCGCCGCGAACGCCGCGGCACCGACGAGCAGCGCGGGCAGCGACGCCGACGTCGCGATCCCCCACGGCACGAACAGGTTGGCCAGCAGGCCGAGGAACACCGTCAGCCGCATCGAGGACGCGAGTTCGACCAGCGCGAGGTCCGGCCCGGCGTACTCCAGCACCATCGCCTCGTGCACCATCGTCAGCTCGAGGTGCGTCGCCGGGTTGTCGACCGGCAGCCGCCCGGTCTCCGCGACCGCCACGATCGCCAGCGCGACCGCGGCCAGCAGGCTCACCGGCGATCCGACCCGCGCCGGATCGTCCACTGTGGACGAGACGATCGCGGCGAGATCGGTGCTGCCCGCCCGCGCGGACAGCGCCAGGATCGCGACCAGCAGCGTCGGCTCGACCAGCGCGATGACGGTGATCTCCCGGCTCGCGCCCATCCCGCCGAACGCGGTGCCGGTGTCGAGGGCGGCGAGCGCGAGCGCGACCGTGCCGAGCGCCAGCAGCGCGACCACCGCGAAGAGGTCGGCCACCGGCGGCAGCGCCGACGCCGTGGTGACGAACGGGGCCGCGAACGCGACGAGCAGCGTCGTCGCCATCAGCAGGACCGGCACGGTCCGGAAGACCTGTCCAGTGCCCCGCGGCGTCAGCGATTCCTTGCGCCGCAACAGTTTCCGGAGGTCACGCCACGGCTGGAGAACTCCGGGGCCCGCGCGTCCCTCCAGCCGGGCCCGGACCTGCCGCATCAGGCCGGTCAGCACCGGCGCCCCGGCGACCACGAGCACTGTCTGCACGACCGCTCCGGCGGCGGCGAACCCGGTCATCGCGTCACCGCCAGCAGGATCAGCGCGAAAACCACCGCGGAGAAGCCGTAGCCGAGGTATCGGTGCACGCTGCCGGTGGCCAGCCGCCGCCCGGCGCGGCCCCACGTCGCTATCGCGGCGAGGACCGGCCGGTACAGCACTCGCTCGATCCGGTCCGGCACCTCTCGGCGGTAAGCGACCTGGCGCACGAGGTAGCGCGCTTCGTCGTAATGGCCGACGTCCACATCGGTCTCCGGGCGCACCACATTGTCGAAAACCCGTTGCAGCGGTTCAGCGAACGACGTCGCGGTGTACTCCGCCCTGGCCGTCGCAGGACCGCCGCCGCAGTCCCAGAGCCGTGCTTCCCGGCGCGCCCGGTTCGACGCGAGCATCCGCACCGCCGCGACCACGAGCAGCGCGCCGCCGAGCAGGCCGCCGGTGATCAGCAGCGGCGAAACCGTGCCCGCGACACCGTTCAGCCGCACGGTGAGCAGGTCGCGCGCGGCCGGATCGCCGAAGCCCGCCGCCGCGCCGACCGCGGGCAACACCAGCGTCGGGAACAGCGCGGGCACCACACACGCGACCGCCGCGAGGCCCATGCCGACGAGCATCGACGCCGGGCTTTCGTGCGCTCGTTCCGCGGCGGCGCCGCGCGGTTTCGCGAGGAAGCCGATGCCGAACGCCTTGACGAACGTCGCCACCGCAAGGCCCGCGGTGAGCGCGACAGCGGCCATCGTGAGCGGCATCGCGACCGCGGTGACCACTCCTGCCGCCGGGAGACCGTGCACCAAAGCCTGCAGCAGCAACCATTCGGACACGAAAGCCGTGCCGGGCGGCAACGCCGAGGCGGCCAGCGCGCCGAGCCCGAACAGGCCAGTGGTCCAGGGCATCCGGGTGCGCAGGCCGCCGAGCGCGTCGAGGTCGCCGGTGCCGGTCGCGTGGACGACCGATCCGGCGGCGAGGAACAACAGCGTCTTGAACGCGGCGTGCCCCACGGTGTGCAGCAACGCCGCGGCCAGCGCCAGCCCCGCCGCGACGCGGGCGCCGGAGGACGCGAGCAGCCCGGCCGCCCCGATCCCGGCGAAGACCAGCCCGAGGTTCTCCGTGGTCGAATATCCCAGCAGCCGCTTGAGATCCGACGCCATCACCGCCTGGAGGATCCCGTACCCCGCCGAGCCGGCGCCCAGCGCGAGCACGACGACCCACCACCAGCGCGGGCCGCCGCCGAGGAGGTCGAACCCGACGCGGAGCACGCCGTACGCGCCGAGGTTTACCATCGCCGCCGACATCAGCGCGGACACGTGGCTCGGCGCCTCCGGATGCGCGCGCGGCAGCCAGGCGTGCAGCGGCACGATCCCGGCCTTCGAGCCGAACCCGGCCAGTACGAGCAGGAAGATCGCACTCGCCGCGGCCGGCGGCGGAGAAGCGGCGCGCAACGCCGCGAAACTGTCGCCGCCCGCGAGCGCGGCGAACCAGAGCAGTCCGATGAGGACAGTCACGAACCCGAGGTGCGTCATGACCGCGTACCACCGGCCCGCCGACGCGACCGCGGGCCGCAACCGGTGCTCGGCCAGCAGCAGCACCAGCGACGTGACCGCCATCAGCTCCCAGCACACCAGGAAGGTGCCGACCGACGCCGCCGCGGGCACGAGCAGCATCGCCACCACGAACAGCGGCTGCACGGCCTGCACTGTGCGGGCGCGCAGCCCGTTTCGCGCGTAACCGATGCCGTACAGCCCCGCCGCGATCGCCACTCCGCCGGTGACAGCCGTGAACAGCCCGCCCATCCGGTCCAGATCGAGGGAAAACCCGGACAACGGCAGCAGCCAAGGCAAACTGGCGTGCGCGGTCTGCCCGGCGAGCGCCGCCGCGCCCGCCACGACCCCGGCCGCACCCGCGAGCATCGTGCCGATTCCGGACACGAGCGTCCGTGCCTTGGCGGGCGTCACGAGGCTCACCAGCGCTGCCGCCGTCCCGCTCGCCACCGCCGTCCCGAGCCCTGCCGCCGCGAGGTTCACCGGCCCGTCAGCTTTCGCACCGCCTCGACGATCGCCTCGGGCCGAGGCGGGCAACCAGGCACTTCGAGGTCGACCGGAACGACGTCGCGCACCGGGCCGGTCACGCCGTAAGCACCGGCGAACACGCCGCAGTTCCGCGCGCAGTCCCCGATCGCCACGACCGTCCGCGGCCGCGGCACGGCCTCGTACGTGCGCTTCAACGGCTCCGTCATGTTGCGCGTGACCGGTCCGGTGACCAGCAGCCCGTCCGCGTGCCGCGGCGACGCGACCAGCCGCGCGCCGTACCGTTCCGCGTCGTAGACCGCGCCGAACGCCGCACCGATCTCGATCTCGCAGCCGTTGCACGATCCCGCGTCCACGTGCCGCAACTGGACCGAACCGCCCAGCTCACGCGCCCGCGGCAACGGCTCCGGCCGAGGCGGCGCGGGTTCGGCGGCCCGCCCGGTCCGGCGGATCGCGCGCCACAGTCTCAGCACCGCGCACCTCCGGCGCGCCAGGTCCCGCGCACCTCAGCGCTCCGCGGGCCGCGCGCTGCCGGCCTGCGCGGTACGCAGGTCGTCGAGCAGTTCGACCTGCCCGGACAGCACGCCGGTGAGAATTTCGCGCGCCACCGCCATCAGCTCCGCGACCTGCGGGCTGATCAGCGAGTAGTAGACGCTCGACCCCTCCTTGCGCGTGGTGACCAGCCCCATCCGGCGCAGGACCGCCAGCTGCTGCGACAGGTTCGCCGGTTCGATCCCGACCTCGGGCAGCATCTCCGCGACGGCGTGCTCGCGCTGGGACAGCAGCTCCAGCACCCGGATCCGGGCCGGATGGCCGAGCGTCTTGAAGAACTCGGCTTTGAGCTGGTAGAGCGGCTTGCTCACGGGCGCCTCCTTCGGTCCGGACCCGCCCGGGGGCGGGCTGGAAGGGTTCAGCAATTGCGAATATTAGCAATTGCTGAATCCGCGCCGCAGCGGGGTGCGACCGGGCTTGCGGACCCCGGACCGGCCTCGTCGATCGCGCGGCCGCGGATCGCCCTCGGCGGCACGATGCCCTCGGATGCCTCACCGCTCCGCTTCGGCCGCGAACTCGGCCGCGTGATCGGCCACCCACTGGGCGAAAGTCCGCGCCGGAACCCCGGTGACGTCCTCCACCGTCGTCGTCGGCCGGTCAGGTTCGCGACCGGCCAAGCGAGCGAACGCGTCGAGCATGGCGTCCGCGTACTTCGCCGGAATCCGCTCGAGCAGGAGTTCGCGCGCGACCTCCCGGGGCACCTCCTCCCAGCGGGTCTCGCGGCCGATCACCTCCCCGATCACCCGGACCTGCTCGACCTGTGTGAGCGCCGCAGCACCGGTGAGGTCGTACTTCGCGCCGACATGCCCGCCGGAAGTCAGCGCGGTCACCGCGACCGCCGCCATGTCGGCCTCGTGGATGAGCGTCGAGTACACCGAGCCGTACGCCCCGCGAACGACACCGTTCTCGCGAATCTGCGACGCCCAGCCGAGCGTGTTGGTCGCGAAGCCGTGGGGTTGAAGGAACGTCCACTCCAGACTCGTGCGCTCGATCGCCTTCTCCACCGCGCGATGAACCTGGCTGATCGCGTCGTCCGAGTCATTGCGCGCCGCGGCCGACGACAACAGCACCAACCGCCGCGCACTTCCGGCGATCGTGTCCGCGATCTCTTGAGCCGGACCGCCGGAAATCAACGGCCACATCAAGAATACCGAGTCCACTCCCCGCAATGCGGCACGCAGACTGTCCACATCAGACAGATCACCGGGAACGACCTCGATGCCGCTGGGCAGATTGGCTTGTTCCGGCCGCCGAGCCAACGCGCGCACCGGAAGGCCGCGCTCAGCCAGCTGAACAACCACCTGACGGCCGACGTTGCCGGTAGCGCCGATCACCAGAGTCTTGGACACGGGAGTACCTCCTCGTAGGGCAGTGAGGCTCACCGTAGGTTTTGGGCTATCTTTTCGTAAGTACGAACCGCGAGGTAAGCTCCCGGCATGGGAGTAGGCATCGAGGCAGGACGCCGGGCCGCCGCGGACCCGGGTGACGCATTCAACAGCGACTGCCCCGGCCGGGACGTGCTCAACCACGTGTGCAGCCGCTGGGGAACGCTGATCCTGCTCTCGCTGCGCGACCGGCCGGCGCGCTTCTACGAACTGCGCGACACGATCGGCGGGATCAGCGAGAAGATGCTCTCGCAGAACCTGCGCATCCTCACCCGGGATGGATTGATCCACCGCGCGGTTGAGCCCGCTACGCCGCCCAAGGTGACGTACTCGCTCACCGAGCTTGGGCAGGAGTTGGCGACGCCGCTGCAGGGACTGTTGGATTGGGTTGGTGCGCGGACGGTTGATGTGGTGAAGGCGCAGCGGCGGCATGATCGGCAGCACAAGGCTGGGTCCTGATCCGCCAGACGCGAAAACGGCACCGCCGATCTCGACGGTGCCGCTTCCCCAAACCGGAAACCTCAGCCCTTCAGGAGCTGCCGAGCCATCACCAGCCGCTGGATCTGGTTCGTGCCCTCGTAGATCTGCGTGATCTTCGCGTCCCGCATCATGCGCTCCAGCGGGAAGTCCCGCGTGTACCCATAACCACCAAGCAACTGGACCGCATCCGTAGTCACGCTCATCGCCACATCCGACGCGTGACACTTCGCCGCCGCGCCGAAGAACGACAGGTCAGCGTCACCGCGTTCGGACTTCGCGGCCGCGGTGTACACCATCTGGCGCGCCGTCTCCACTGCCATCGCCATGTCCGCCAGCATGAACTGGATGCCCTGGAAATCCGCGATGTGCTTGCCGAACTGCTTGCGCTCCTTGACGTACGCCAGCGCGTGGTCCAGCGCGCCCTGCGCGATCCCGACGGCCTGCGCGGCGATCGTCACGCGGGTGTGGTCAAGCGTCCGCAGGGCGATCTTCAGGCCCTGGCCCGGCTCGCCGACCATTCGGTCGCCGGGGATGCGCACCTGGTCGAACAGCAGCTCACGCGTCGGCGAGCCCTTGACACCCAGTTTCTTTTCCTTGGCACCGAAAGAAAAGCCAGCGTCGGACTTTTCCACCACGAACGCGCTCACGTTGGCGCCGCGGCGGCCGTCCGGGTCGGTTACCGCCAGAACCGTGTAGTACTCCGACACGCCGGCGTTGGTGATCCACGACTTCTGTCCATTGAGGATCCAGTCGTCGCCGGAAGGGGTGGCGCGGCAACGCATCGAGGCAGTGTCGGAACCTGCGTCGCGTTCGGACAGTCCATACGAGAATCCGGCCTCGCCCGAGGCCAGCGGCGGCAGATACTTCGCCTTGACGTCCTCATTGGCGGCCAGGATCAGCGGCAGGCTGCCGAGTTTGTTCACCGCGGGAATGAGCGAGGACGACGCGCACACTCGCGCGACCTCCTCGATCACGATGCAGGTGGCCAGCGCGTCGGCACCGGCGCCGCCGTACTGCTCCGGCACGTGCGGGGCGTGGAAGTCCGACGCGACCAGTGCGTCGTAGGACGCCTTGGGGAATTCCTCGCGCTCGTCGGCCTCCGCAGCGTGCGGGGCGATCTGCTCTTCGGCGACCGCGCGGACGGCCTCGCGGATCGCTTCGTGGTCTTCGTTGATTTTGAACAGGTCGAAGCTCATCGGGATCTCCTCGCCGGAACTCAGTAGGTGTAGAAGCCGCGGCCGGTCTTGCGGCCCAGCAGGCCCGCGTCGACCATCCGGGCCAGCAGCGGCGGCGGCGCGTACAGCGGCTCCTTGAACTCCTCGTACAGCGATTCCGCGACCGCCTTCGTGGTGTCCAGGCCGATCAGGTCGGCCAGCGCGAGCGGGCCCTGCGGGTGCGCGGCGCCGCGCACGAGGCCCTCGTCGATCGCTTCCTTCGTCGCGAAGCCCGACTCCAGCATGCGCACGGCGGCGAGGATGAACGGGATCAGCAGCGCGTTCACCACGAACCCGGCGCGGTCCTGGCACAGGATCGCGTGCTTGCCCAGCGTCTCCTCGGCGAACTTCCGCGCGCGGTCGGTGGTCTCGTCGCCGGTGAGCAGGCTCGGCACCAGCTCGACCAGCGGCAACACCGGGACGGGGTTGAAGAAGTGGATGCCGAGCACCTGCGCCGGCCGCTGGGTCGCGGTGCCGAGCTTCATGATCGGGATCGAGGACGTGTTGGAGGCCAGCACCGCATCCGGCGCGGCGACGATCTTGTCCAGTTTCCCGAACAGCTCCGCCTTGACCGCCTCGTTCTCCACGATCGCCTCGACGACGAGCGTGCGGTCGGCCAGGTCGTCGAGGTCCTCGGTGATCCGGATCCGCTCCAGCACGTCGGCCGCGGACGCGATCTTCCCCTTGCGCTCGGCCCTGGCCAGCGAAGCCTCGAGCCGCGCCCGGCCCGCTTCGGCGGCCGCCCGGCTCGATTCGACCGCCACGACGTCCAGCCCGGCCCGGGCGCACACCTCGGCGATCCCCGCCCCCATCTGGCCGCAGCCGACCACGCCGACGAGCTCCACGTGCCTCACCCATCCCTCCGGTACTT
>NZ_JBSFNS010000092.1:0-33369 GCF_053587275.1 Amycolatopsis sp. NPDC003676 | reverse complement strand
AGCTCGGGCAACCGGATCGTCTTCCGCTACCAGGACGGCGTTCCGGTGGAGATGGAGCACTCCGGCGGCTACCGGGTCACGATCGATTCGGCGGACGGGCTGGTCACCGCGCTGCGCGTGCCGGACGCGCCGGTGGCCATCCGGGAGTACCGCTACGACTCCGCCCGGCGGCTGACCGAGGTCGTCGACGCGGTCGGCACCTCGCACAAGTTCCGCTACGACGCCGACGGCCGGATGGTGCGCTGGGACGACGTCAACGGCCGCTGGTACGGCTACCAGTACGACAGCGACGGCCGGTGCGTGCGCGCCCGGGGCGACGGCGGCTACCTCGACACCGAGCTGTCCTACGACCGGGAAAACCTGGTCACCACGGTCACCGACTCCCTCGGCGCGGTCCGCCGTTTCCAGCTGAACGAGCAGCTGAAGGTCGTCGCCGAAACCGACCCGCTCGGCAACACCTCGACCACCGAATACGACGAGTACGGCCGCGTCACCGCCAGCGTCAACGCGCTCGGCCACGCCACCCGCTGGGAGTACGACGTCCTCGGCAACGTCGTCGCGGTCACCCGCCCGGACGGCACGCGGCTGGCGAACGAGTACGACGAGCGCGGCCTGCCGGTCTCGACGACCGGTCCCTCCGGCGACGTCTGGCGCTACGAGTACGACGAAAACGGCAGCCTGGTCAAGGAAATCGACCCGGCGGGCGGGGTCACCGCCTACACCTACGACCCGGTCACCGGCGCGATGGCCACGCTGACCGACGCGCTCGGCGGCGTCACCCGGATCGAGTCCGACGCGGCCGGTCTGCCCACCACGATCACCGCTCCCGACGGCGCGGTGACCCGGTACCGCTACGACGCGCTCGGCGCGATCGTCTCGATCACCGGGCCGACCGGCGCGTTCGTGGAACGGGTGCGCAACGCGGCGGGCGATCTGGTGCAGCAGCGCAACGCCGACGGCACGGTGAGCAAGTTCGGCTTCAAGGCGGTCGGCAACGTCGAGGAGTCGGTCGACCCGCGCGGCGGCGTGCACCGGGTCGAGTACGGCGCGTTCGGCCTGCCGATGTCCGAACAGGACCCCGACGGCGGCGTTCGGCGGTTCGGCTACGACACCGAACTGCGGCTGACGACGGTGACGAACGAACGCGGCCTGGTCTGGCGCTACGAATACGACCAGGCGGGCCGGGTCGTCGCGGAGACCGACTACAACGGCCGGGTCCTGCGCTACGGCTACGACGCGGCGGGGCAGCTCGTCCGCCGGGTCAACGCGGCCGGGCAGGCGATCGCGCTCGAATACGACGCGCTCGGCAGGCTCGTGCGGCGCACCGCCGACGACGACGTCGCCGAATTCTCCTACGACCACGCGGACCGGATGATCCTGGCGCGCAACGGCGAGACCGAGGTCCGGTTCGACTACGACGCGGCCGGGCAGCTGGTGTCCGAGTCGATCAACGGCCGCGTCGTGCGGTCCCAGTACGACGCGCTCGGCAGGCGGACCGGCCGCCGCACGCCCAGCGGGGCGGAATCGTCGGTCGGCTACGACTCCGCGGACCGCCCGACCGCGATCACCACCGCGGGCCGCACGCTGCGCTTCGAGTACGACGCCGCGGGACAGGAAACGGTGCGCCGGCTCTTCGCCGGGACCGCGCCGGTGGCGGAACTGCGCCAGCACTGGACCTCGGCCGGCAAGCTGGGCGGCCAGACCGTGCTGCGCGGCGAGGAAACCGTGCAGCAGCGCGACTACCGCTACCTGCCGGACGGAAACCTATACGCGACAGGCGATCTGCTCGCCGGGCCGCGTTCGTACGAGGTCGGCCCCGGCGGCCGCGTCAGCGCGGTCCAAGGCCCGGGCTGGCGGGAAACCTACGGCTACGACGCCGCCGGTGCGATCACCGAAGCAGGCTGGCCGGGCGACCCGGCCGCGACAGGCCCTCGGACCTACCGCGGCACGCTCGTCGAGTCCGCCGGCGAAACCCGCTACGCCCACGACGCCGAGGGCCGGGTCGTGGCGCGGGAACGCCGCGGGCAGCGCTGGGAATACCAGTGGAACTCGGCGAGCAGGCTGACCGGCGTGCGCACCCCGGACGGCACGGTCTGGCGCTACCGCTACGACGCGCTCGGCAGGCGCGTCGCCAAGCAGCGCCTCGACCACACGGGCGCGGTGGCCGAGCAGATCGAATTCGCCTGGGACCACTACCAGCCCGCCGAGCAGGTGCACAGCGTCCCCGGCCGCCCGCAGGTCGCGACCGTGTGGGACTGGCTGCCCGACTCCGACCAAGTGCTCGCGCAGACCGAACGGACGCTCGGCGAACGCCCCGGCGAACGGTTCCACGCCGTCGTCACCGACCTGGTGGGCGCGCCAGCCGAACTGCTCGACGGCGCGGGCGCGCTGGCCGGGCACCAGCGCACCTCGCTGTGGGGCTCGGTCGTCGCGGAGAACGGGACCGCGCGCACCCCGCTGCGGTTCCCCGGCCAGTACTACGACCCGGAAACCGGGCTGCACTACAACATGCACCGCTACTACGACCCGGAAACCGGCCGCTACCTCTCACACGACCCGCTCGGCCTCGGCCCGTCCCCGGACTCGCTGGCCTACGTGGACAACCCGAACGCGATGGTCGACCCGCTCGGCCTCAGCCCGCTGCCGCTGCCGCCAGGGCCCTGTCCCAAGAAGCTCGCGGAAATGCAGCGGCAGCAGCAACAACAGCAGGCGGCCGCGAACGCCGCGCGGACGAACAACAAGCGCAAACGCGGCAACACCACCTCGGGGCAGCCCCCGGCGAAGAAGGCGGCCAAGGAGCCGAAGAATCCGCCCGGCACTTTCGGCGACAAGTCCAACGAGGCCGCGCGGATCGGCGACGCGCACGGCTACAAGGTCGACGGGCAGCAGACCAACCAGCTCGAGCACGCCGGGCTGCACAAGGCCGCCGCGGAAGACGGCAGCGGAGCGGCGCGGAAGCGGTCCGACGAAAAGACCCTGGAGAACGCCGGTTTCGGCTATTACGAAAGCCACGACTTCCACCGGATGCACCCGGGCACCGGAAGCGGCAAGCAGATGCACACCTCCGGCTTCACCGGCGGGAAGACGCACGACGAGCACCAGCTGACCTACGCCTACGCGCAGCGGCAGGCCTACGAGCGCAAGGACACGTCCGGTCTGCTGCAGCTCAACCAAATGGGCTACTCGCACATGGAGGGCAAGTACACCCGCCCGACCTACCAGGTGCCGGGACGCCAGCCGCACGACACGTACGTGAGCCCGCAGGAGAAGGTCTACCACGGCGACGACCCGAAACACGTCCACCATCCCGACTTCCACGACCCGAAACACGGCATCCACACCTACGGAACCGAAACCAGGCCGGTGCCCGGAAAACAGCATCCGGACGGCTCCGAAGTGCGGGAACGGATCGAAAACACCCCGGAACAGCGGCAAGCGTCGGCGGATGCCTACAAACAACGGGCGGAAGACGCGAAGGCCGAGCAGGCGCGCCGCGACGACCTCAACGAACACCGCAGCGAAATCGAAAACGGCAACGACCCCGCGCGCAAAAAAGAGCTCAAGGACTTCGACGACGAGCAGCGGTGGATGCGCGGATCCGAGGATTCCTACCACCGCATGGTCGACGAAATGTACGCCGGCGGCAAGGGGATGCCGTATGTTCCGGCACCCGGTTCGAAGGCGCACGCCGACATGACCGCGTCCGGCGATTCGTTCGCGCGGACCGACCCGCTCACCGCGGGCGGCCGGGCCGAGGCGCACCTGGCGTACGAACAGCGCCGGACTGGCGAATACCCCAAGGGGTCGGCCGACGAACTGCTCGACAAATGGGGATTCCAGGCTCCGAAGGACAAGAGCGACCCGATGTATAAACGGTGGGAGAACGGCGATTACGACCCGCCGGAATTGCGCGGCCACGACGGGAACACGCCCATTTCGGACGCGAAGCGCGCCGAGATGAAGGAAATGGAGGAAAAGGCGCTCGCGCAGCAAGCGCGGGCCCTGGAGTTGGACGAGAACAACGGGGGAGGCTGACGCGCTGGGTCAGCCTGCGCCGGACAGATCCGTCGTCTCCGCCAGCCGCGTGACTACCTCCAGGAGCGCGGCTGGCCGAGGCCCGTCGGAGCGCCACGCCAGCACGGTGTGCGCGGATTCGCCGTCCAGCGGCACGAACACCACGCCGGTGCGGCGCAGGCTGTGGGCGGACCGCGCCAGCCGCGTCACGCCGACCCCGGCCGCGACCAGCCCCAGCAATCCCTGCACCGTCGCGGTTCGCTGCACGATGTCGGGTGTGAACCCGGCGGCGGCGAAGTCGGCGTCGTACTTGCGGTGCCAGGGATCCCACGACGTGCGCGGCGTCAGCACCCACGGCTCGTCGGCGAGGTCGGCCAGGCGCAGCGAGGAACGGTCGGCCAGCCGGTGGCCGGAGGGCAGGACCGCGCAGACCTCCTCGGTCAGGAGGGGGTGCGTCGTTAGGTCGTCGACCAGCGGCGGGCGCGTGAAGCCCGCGTCGAACCGGCCGCCGCGCACCCCGTCGACCAGTTCGGCGATCGAGACTTCGGCGGTGGTGACGGTCAGCTCCGGCAGCTGGTCCCGGACTGCGCGCACGACCGGCGGGAGCAGGTAATTCGCCGTGCTGGCAAGGAAAGCCAGCCGGAGGGCGCCGATCTCGCCGCGGACCGCGCGGGAGACTGTCGCGACGGCTTGTTCGGCGCGGGCGAGCACCGCGCGTGCTTCCGGCAGCAAGAGTTCGCCGATCGGGGTGAGCCGGGTGCCGCGGGCGTCGCGGTCGAAGAGTTGCGCGCCGAGTTGGCGTTCCATCACGGTGATCTGCTGCGAGAGCGACTGCTGGGCGATGTGGAGGGTCGCCGCCGCGCGCGTGAAGCTCGTTGATTCGGCGACGGCGACGAAGTAGCGCAGCTGCCGCAGCTCAGGGGTCACAGGCTGAGACTGTAGCCCGCCAGTGAACCGGTGTTGGCGGACCCCGGCGGGCGCGCGCCACGATCGGAGGCGGAAGAAACCACTGGAGGGACTGCTCAATGACCGAGGAAACCGCCGGCCGCGTCTGGCTGATCACCGGGTGCTCCAGCGGCTTCGACCGCGAACTCGCCCAGGCCGCGCTGGCCGTGGGGGACCGGGTCGTCGCGACCGCGCGCAAACCGGAGACGCTCGCCGACCTCGTCGAATCCGGCGGGGACCGGGTGCGCACGACCGCGCTGGACGTCACCGACCCGGCGCAGATCGATGCCGCGGTGCGGACGGCGCTGGACGCGTTCGGCCGGATCGACGTGCTGGTCAACAACGCCGGGCACGGCTCGGTCGGCGCGGTGGAGGAACTGACGCTGCCTGACCTGCGCGCGGTGCTGGAAGTGATGTTCTTCGGCGCGGTCGCGATGACCAAGGCCGTCGTCCCGCTGCTGCGGGAGCAGGGGAGCGGGACGATCGTGCAGATGAGTTCTATGGGCGGACTGCTCGCGCCGCCGGCGTTCGGGGCCTACTGCGCGGCGAAATTCGCGCTGGAAGGCATGTCCGAGGCGCTCGCGGCGGAGGTCGCGCCGCTCGGGGTCAAGGTGCTGATCGTGGAGCCGGGCGCGTTCCGGACATCGTTCGGCGGCGCGGCCATGCACCGCTCCCGGAAGATCGACGCCTACGCCGAAACGACCGCGGCCACGCGCGCCGCGATCGAGGGGATGGACGGGACCCAGCCCGGCGACCCGGCGAAAGCGGCGGCCGCGATCCTGCGGGCGGTGGACGCGCCGGACGCCCCGCTGCGGCTCGCGCTCGGCGGCGACGCCGTGGACGCGATCCGGGGCAAAATCGAGGCCCTGGCTCAGGATCTCGACTCCTGGGAGTCGGTGAGCCGGGCGACCGCGCTGGACTGAAGACTGGTGGCCGCCCGCGCGAGGCGGCCACCAGCCCGGGTCACGGATAATTCGGGACGTTGACCGGCTTGGTGCCGTCCGGAGTCACGTCGCCGGTGTCGTTCACGACGTGGGTGATCGTGCCGCGGTGGTTCAGCGACACCGTCAGCAGGCTGTGCAGCTTCACCCCGCCGTTCTGCGGCACCTCGAACGCGTGATAGCTCGAAACCGCCGGGTTGGTGTCGAAGAAGCAATAGCTGCCCAGACCCCAAGCCTCGTGCGACGTCACGTTCGGGCCGACCTTGTACGCGGCGTACCCGGCAGTGCCGGGCGCGGAATTCCACGAACCCTGATCCGGGACGTCGTAAGGCATCTCGTTCTGGAAGAAGATCGTCTTCCCGTTCTGGCCGTTCCACACGACCTGGAACTTCTGGTAATGCTCCACGAACAGCCCGGTCGCGGTCACGTTGTCGCCGTTGACGAGCACGCCGGTGTCGGCGGTGTTCGTGGTCCAGCCGACGGTGCCGCTGTCGCCGTGGTCGGCGCGCCACGCCCAGACGTGGTCGACGATCGTGTCGTCGCTGTTCACCACCAGGCTGTTGGTCGCCTTGCCCGCCAGATCGCCGCCGACGCGGAAGAACACGTCCTGCAGCGACGTCGGATTCGCCGCGTGGCTCGTGTGCTTCCCGCTCTCGCCGACGGTCAGCAGGGACTGCGAATTCTGGGTGCCCGCGTCGAAGAGCAGGCCCTTCACCCGTACACCGTCCACATCGGACACGTGCATCGCGTCGACGCCGTTGTCCGGGATCAGCGTCGGGTAGCCGATGCCGAGCACGGTCGTGCCGGGGCGGGTCACGTTCAGCGTCTGGTCGAGGTGGTAGGCGCCGGGGGTGAAGAACAGGTTGCAGCCGGAGTCGAGGGAGCTGTTGATGCTCTCCGCGCTGTCGCCGGGTTTGACGACGCGGAACTGGCTCATCGGGACGGAATCGCCGGGCGTGCCGCCGTTCGCCCAGCTCGGTCCGGACGCGTTCGTGCGCAGGGACGGCAGGAAAACGCGGTAGTTGCCGCTGTCGTCGACGTACAGATACGGCACGTCGCGCGACACCGGCGTGGTGTCGAGGGTCGTTTCCGGCGGGTTCGGGAACGTGTTGGCCGGCGCGCCGGTGGTCCCGGAGAAGACCATGTTCCAGACGCCGCCGTCCCAGCTGCCCAGCGCCGAATCCCGCGTGTACCACTGCTGCTGCGAAACCGACGCGGCTTGGCCGGACACGCGGGTGTCGGCGACGTAGCCGCCGCTCGCGTAGCCGTAGCTGGCCGGGAACAGTTGCAGCCCGCCCTTGATGTCCATCCGGCGGAACGGCGCGGCCTGCGACACCGCCCAGCGGTCGCTGCCGCTGGAAGGCGTGACGGCCATGTTTTCCGCCGAACGCCAGAAGTTCTGCAGCGCCGAGCCCTGGTCGGATCCGTTGAACGCGTCCACGGTGATGTCGCCGTTGATCTGGACGTCGTCCGGATTCTGGCCGAGACCGGCGACCGAGGTGTAGAAGCCGACGTTGTCGTGCACCGCGTACGTGCCCGGCTTGAACAGATGCGCGACGCGGCCCGAGCCGAACTGCGCGGTCTGCGTGTCCTTCTGCGCCTCGAAGTCCTTGTCCAACTGGGCCTGGATCGTCGCGGAGGGCACTCCCGGGTCGAAAACGTGCACGTTCGGCCCGAAATCCGGCTGATCGGACTGGCCGGTGCAGTCCGCCTGACCGGACGCTGGGGCCGCGGCGGCGGGCACGGCGAGCCCGGCCGCGGCCAGCAAAGCCAGCATCGCGACGGCCGGGCCACGCGATCGACGAGGTCGGGGTGGTCGATAAGTCCGGTTCACGTCGGGGACACCTCCGCGGTAGGGGATTTACCCACCAGTTTGTGGTCGGCAACAACAAATTAAACGCCCGGCCGCGTGGCGCCGGTCACAACTCGGTCACGGTTGTCTGGACCACTGGCGCGATTCCGGCTATCGGAATCCTGTTCACGTCCGGGTGACGCAGCCAGCCTCGTGCCGCGTCGTGCCGCAAGATGACCTTGGACCTGCCGCCGTGAAGATCGGAGTCTCGGTGACCCGGACAGCAACGGACAAACCCTGGCGGCTCGCTTTCGCCGCCACCGTGTCGGTTTTGGCGATGGCGTGCGGCGTCGCGACCGCCGGACCGGCCGCCGCCGCGGACTACTCGAAGGCCGGCGAGAATGTTGCCGGTTCACAAATTCTCCGGCACGAGGGCGTGCAAAGCGGAAGCCCGCGGTTCGACCCGGCGGTCGGGCAGACCCTCGGCCACGACGTGAGCGGGCACCAGGGCACGGTCGACTGGGGACAGGCCGCCGGCGCGGGCGCGCGGTTCGCCTACGTCAAGGCGACCGAGGGCACCGGCTTCGTGAGCCCGCAGTTCGACCAGCAGTACAACGGCGCGCACGACGCGGGCATCGTCCGCGGCGCGTACCACTTCGCCCGCCCGGACGTCTCCAGCGGCGCGGAGCAAGCCGACTACTTCATCGCCCACGGCGGCGCGTGGCGCGGCGGCGGCTCGACGCTGCCGGGCGCGCTCGACATCGAGTACAACCCGTACGGCGACGCCTGCTACGGCAAAAGCCAGGCCGACATGACCGCGTGGATCGCCGACTTCACCCAGCGCTACCTGGCGAAACAGCGCCGCAGCGCGATCATCTACACCTCGACGTCGTGGTGGAAACTCTGCACCGGCAACGCCGGCGGATTCGGCGACACCAACCCGCTGTGGCTCGCCCGGTACGCCCCGGAGATCGGCGAACTCCCGGCGGGCTGGGACAAGCAGAGCATCTGGCAGTTCTCGCGCACCGGCAGCCTGCCCGGCGACCAGAACTACTACAACGGGCCGATGAACCGCGTGGAGGCGCTCGCCAGGGGAGGCGGTTCGTCGGCGTGATCGCCTGAAAAGCCGTACCGGAGGGGGTCCGGTCGTAGTTGGATCACCGGGTGACTTTCGCGATCGGTCTCTTCGACCTCTTCACCTATGCGATCCCCGGCGCGCTGCACCTGGCGTTCCTGGCCTATCTCGCCGGACGGCTGCACTGGCTCGACCTCGCCGCCGTCTCGCGCGGGCCGGGCGTGGTGCTGGTGATCGGGATCGTGGTGGCGAGCTACCTGCTCGGATACCTGGCGTATCCGCTGGGAGCGCGGGCGGCGCGGTGGCTGCCGCGGCGGCGGAAGCGGAACGCGCGGGAGGAGTTCCTGCGCCGGAACCCGGCCGCGCGCGGGCGCGTGTTCGTCGAGGCGGACTCGTTTCTGCTGCTCTCGGCGCTGCAACTGCACGACGCCGACGCGGCGATGGAAGCGACCCGACTGCGCACCGCCGGGCTGATGCTGCGCAATTCCAGCCCGGCGATGGCGTTCGGGTTCGTGGCTTCGGTGGTGGAGCTGATCGTCGGGCCGCATCCGGTGTTCGCGGCGTGCGCCGCGGTGCTGTTCGCGGGCGCGTTTCCGGCGTTGGTCGCGCAGGGCCGGTTGATGTCGCATTGGGCGAGCGTGAAGACTCTGGAACTCAGCTTTTGGGTGCCGGAGGTGGAGGAGACGCTGGCGGCCAGGCAGAAGACGGAGTGACCTCGAGGCGTTCGACGAGGGCGGGGTCGTTGAAGACGGTCACCCCGGCGATGCCGTCTCGTCGGACGTCGAGCACCGCGACGCCGAACGGTTTCCCCTGCCAGCGAACGACGGCTGCGGGCTGACCGTTGACGACTGCTCGGTCCATCCGCCAGTCGCCGGGCTTGCCCACCGCCTCGGCGAACACCTGGGAACAGTCGTCCATGTCGTTGAACCACGTGCGGCTCGGGAGGAGTTCGAGCGTGGCATCCGCGCGAAGCACGTTCGTCAAGCCGGAGACGTCTGCGCTCTCGAACGCGGTGACGTACGCGTCGAGCAGCCGCCTCGCTTGCGGCGAGCTGGGCTCGACGACGTCCTCGGGACCGGACTCGACCTCGGCCAGCCGCGCGCGGGCGCGTTGCAGGCTGCTTTTCACCGCGGCGACGGACATGTCCATCATCTCGGCGACCTCGGCTGCCGGGAACGCCAGCACCTCGCGCAGCAGCAACACGGCGCGCTGGGCGGGAGGCAGCGTCTGCATCGCGGCGATCAACGCCAGCCGCAGATCCGCGCGGTCGCCGGGAAACGGCTCGATCCACGTCTCCGGCGGCAGCACGTCCGGTCTCGTGTCGTCGGCGGCGATGCCCGAGGGCAGGGCGCGCCGCCCGCGGTCACGGGCCGCGTTGAGGCACACGTTGGTCGCGATGCGGTGCAGCCAGGTGCGCACCGAGGACCGCTCCTCGAAGCCGTCCCAGCCGCGCCAGCCGCGCAGGTAGGTCCTCTGGACCGCGTCCTCGGCCTCGTGCCACGAACCGAGCAGCCGGTAGGCGTGCGCCAGCAGCTCTCCGCGGAGCGGGGCCGCCGCCCGTTCGAAATCCGTCACCGGACCAGTGTCGACCGCAGCCACGATCCCGCCTCCCGAACCGCCTCGTCGGCCACGGCGGTGTTGCCCGCCGCCATCTGGAACGTGTGGACCTGGCCGGGGAATTCGTCGATGCGGACCTCGACGCCCGCGTCTCGCATCCGCCGGGCGAGTTCCCGGCTGTCGTCCAGCAGCGACTCTTCCGCGCCGACCTGAAGATACGTCGGCGGCAGCCCGTGCAGGTCCGCGTGGAGGGGTGAGGCGAGCGGGTCACGCGGGTTCGCTCCGGCCAGGTAACCGGTCGCGAGGCCGCGGACTAGGCCTCGGGTGAAGAACGGGTCGCTGCCCGTGTCGTAGGTGGTGCCGTTCGCTTCGAGATCGGTCCATGCCGACAGCAGCAGCAAGGATGCGGGCATCGGCAGGTTCTCGTCGCGGGCGCGTGCTGCGAGGCCTGCTGCCAGCATCGCTCCGCAGGAGTCGCCAGCGACGGCGATCGGGCCGGATTCGTTGGCTAGCAGCCATCGGTAGGCCGCGGTGACGGTGTCGAGCTGGCTGGGGAACACGTGCTCGGGCGTGAGGCCGTACTCGACGGCGAATGTGCTCACCCCGGCGGCGCTCGCCAGGTGGCCGAACATCCGGCGGTGGATGGCGGCCGATCCGCCTACGAAACCTCCGCCGTGGATTGCCAGGATCGCCGCACCGGGCAGGGCGTCCGGCGGACGCAGCCAGAGTCCGGCCGGTGCTTCGACCGCCTCGGCCGCGATGTCTTTCGGCTCCGTGGCGAGTGTTTCCCAGGCTGGGGTTCGCTCACCGCGCGCCCGTGCTTCCCAGAGGGTGCGGTTGGGGTCTTGCGTTGTCGTGGTCATGCCGGATAGACCCCGGGCGGGGCGGAAAGGAATCGGTCAGCGGCTGGCGGGTTCGCGCCAGCTCAGGCTGGCGCCGAGGGCCGCGGTGAGGCGGGTGATCGTCTGGCGGGTCGCTTCGTCGTTGACGTGTTCGGGGAGCCAGGCACAGGCGAGGTAAGCGGCGACGACGTCCGCGGTCGCGCAGGCGGCGGCGAGGCATTCCTCGATCTGCGCGAGCGACGGGCCGGGGCCGGACGGGAAGCGTGCGCCGGACAGGTCGGCGCTGTCGATGACGTCGATGTCGAGATGGACGTAAACCGGCACCGGGCCGAGTCGGGCGAGGGCGGCGGTGATCGCGCCGGGCTCGGCGGGGATGCGGTGAACCTGGCTGGCAGCAAGGGAATCGCGCTCGGCGGGGTCGAGGTCGCGGGCGTCGGCGAGCGCGACGCTGGTGTCGAGGACCGGGCGCAGGCCGAGCGTGTCGTCGAAGAGGCCGGAGGTGCGGCCGGTCAGCATGGCCAGCGCCATTCCGCCGATGTAGCCGCTGGTGGAGATGGCGGGGGTGTTGAAGTCGCCGTGAGCGTCCAGCCACAGCACGGCCAGGTCGCGGTGGCGCCGCTGCAGCGCGGCCACGGCGGCGCGGCTGGTGGGGCAGTCCCCGGAAAGCACCAGGGGCTTGGCCGCCTGGGCCACCGTGTCGGCTGTTGCCCGGTGAAGGAGGCTCATTCGGGAGGCGACGGGGCCGGAGGGCAGGACCGGAGGAACTACCTGGGTCGCGGTGGCGGGGACCGGGAATTCCGGAATGTGCTGGTCGAGGTGCCAGGGCGTGACGATCAGGTCCCAGGAGCGGTCAGCCACGAGGTGTCTCGCTTTCGGTGCGGTGGGCGAGCAGGTCGAGCAGCCGTCGCAGTTCGGCGGCGCCGGCTCGCAGGTGTGCGGTGAGTTCCGCTCTGGCTTGTTCCGGGGTGCCGCGGAGCGCGTCCAGCAGCTGACGGTGGTCGTCCTCGATGCGGCCGAGTTCGCGGCGGGAGCGCTCGGCCAGCGCTAGGGCTAGGCGCTGTTCTTGCTGGAGCTGCGCGTGGAAGCGGCACAGACGGGGGCTTCGGGTGGCCGCGACCAGCGTGGCGTGGAAGAGCCGATCGCCATCGAGCGCGGCGGCCGTGTCGCCGTGGTCGAAGGCGTGTTCTATCTGGTCCACCAGGTCGGCGAGCTGCTGGTAGATGACCGGATCCCGGTGTCCGGTGAGGGCGTCGGCCGCGGTCAGTTCCACGGAGGTGCGGGCGGCGTAGATGTCGGCGACGTCGGGGCCGGTGACGTCCGCGACGACGATGCCGCGGTTCATCTGGTAGCGGACGAGCCCTTCGCTTTCGAGGGTCCGCGCGGCTTCGCGGAAGGTGCTGCGGGAGACGCCTAGCTCAGCGGCGAGAGCGGTCTCGCGCAGCGGCGTGCCCGGCGGCAGCTGGCCGGACAGGATGGCCTGCCGGACGGCGTAGGCGGCTTGTTCGGCGGTGCTCTGCCGCTGGATGTTCGCGCCGAGGCCGGTGATCGGATTCGTCATCAGTCTCCCCTGACCTCCCCGCCAGTGAGCACCAGATTGCCAGATTGTCCGACAATCTGGCAAGACGTCTTGGGGTCGGGGCGCAAGAAGATGCGGTCGTGGCTCGGTGCTGCGCGAGAGCGTTCCGTCGCGAAGGGGCTGTGTGTGCGGTGCTGCGGGCTCGACATCGCCCGCGGCGCGGCGGCACTATCGTCGGACCGCGCTTGCGCCGCGGCGGAAAGGGCATCGATGCGGGAGAAGAAGCTCGACGGGCCGCACAGCCGACAACCTCCTGGCGCGGCCGGCCCGGTCGAAGAGTTCCCGGGGGCGGTGGTCGTGGCGCACGAGAGCATGGGCTGCGGGCCGGTGGCGTCTGTGGTGCGGGGCACCGTCAACAACGACGAACTTCTGACACTCGAAGTGTCCTACGCGCGGCTGGGTCGAACCGTGCTGGTGGTGAAAAACGTATTGTCCGCCTCGGCTGCTGCGAAACCGGCCTTCTCGATCGAAGACAAGGGCAGTCAAGTAGTCAACTTTGTCAAGCGCGCAGATCTCGCCGACAGTCCCGACGAGTTCCGGTGGCGGCAAGGCGACGCATGCGGCGATTTCGCCCCAGCGGAGAGCGCTATGGCCTATTTCCAGCGCATCCAAGATATCGTGCGGCGTGCTCCTGCCACGGAGAAGGCCGTGTCCATCGATGACGAGACTCTGATCGG
The DNA here is from genome assembly GCF_053587275.1 of Amycolatopsis sp. NPDC003676. Classification (NCBI taxonomy): domain Bacteria; kingdom Bacillati; phylum Actinomycetota; class Actinomycetes; order Pseudonocardiales; family Pseudonocardiaceae; genus Amycolatopsis; species Amycolatopsis sp. NPDC003676. The sequence continues at coordinate 19,950 of NZ_JBSFNS010000092.1, read as the reverse complement.
CACCCGCACGGATATCATCGGCTGCGCGGTCGTCGAAGTACGCCGGGCGGACCGGCACGTATTCTGCACCGGCCAGCCTGACCTCATCGATGTACTTGAACTACGCACCGCTGCTCCGTCGGAGTTCACGCATTTAGGCGGCGAGTAGCTTTTCGCGACGAAGCCCCGTGACCGGTTTCCACTCAACCAGCGCTGCGACCCCGGAACCGCGCGGCCAGCGCAGCCATCGGCGACCGCCGCCCCCGCAACGGAACGGCACCGGAGGTGATGTCCGCGAGAAGCGTCGCGACGGTCTCCCCGGCGCACGTCCGGTTCGCGCCGATCCCGCCCGAAGGACCACGCTTGATCCAGCCGACCACGTAAGCACCGGTCCGGCCCTCGACCCGGCCCGCGGTGTTCGGGATCGTTCCGGCCGCCTCGTCGAACGGCAGGCCCGGCACCGGACGTCCCCGGTAGCCGACGGCGCGCACGACTTGGCCAGCTGCGATCTCGACCGGGCCGGAAGGGCCGTCGACGCGCAGGCCGCGCACCTGGCGGTCCCCGGTGATCTCCACTGGCGCGGAGTGGAAGCGCAGCACGATCCGGCGGGGGCCGTCCGCGGGAGGGGCGGTCCAGTCGACCGTCTCACGGTCCAAACCCTGCAATAGCGCGGCTTTTCCGGTGCCAGCGTCGATCGCGGCGGCGGTGCGCGGGTCTTCGGTGTCGACGACCAGCGGCACGTCTGTGCGCTGTGCCAACGCGATCAGCTCGGGGGAGGTGTAGGCGGCGTCTTCCGGGCCGCGCCGCGCGAGCAGCACTACCTCGCGGACCTTGCTGGAGCGCAAGCGTTCCAGGGCGTGCGGGGCGATGGTCGTGCCGTCGAGATCGTCGGGGTCGGCAGTGAGGATCCGGGCCACGTCGAGGGCGACGTTGCCGGTGCCGATCAGCACCACGCGCTCCGCGGAGAGATCGACGGCGTGCGCGGGGACGTCCGGGTGGCCGTTGTACCAGGCGACCACAGTCGTCGCGGCGAGGCTGCCAGGCAACTCCTCGCCGGAAATGCCGAGGGTGCGCGCGGAAGAAGCGCCGACGGCGTAGATCACGGCGTCGTGGCGTTCGGCCAACTCGTCCACAGTCACGTGGCGGCCGACTTCGACGCCGAGCTTCAGCTTCAGCCGCGGGTGGTTGTGGAAGCGCGAGAAGGTCTCGCCGATGCGCTTCGTGTCCGGGTGGTCCGGGGCGACGCCGAAGCGCACCAAACCGCCCGCGACCGGCAGGCGGTCGATCAGCGTGACGCGCGCGTTGGTGTGCAGCAGCAGGTCTTCCACCGCGTACATCCCGGCCGGGCCGGTGCCGACGACGGCCACGTCCGCGGGCTCGAGGTCGCTCGGGATCTCGCGGTCGAACGTCGGCGGGCCCCAGCGGTGGAAGTTCGGCGCGGGGTTCGCGGCGGCCGGCGGGCGGTCGGCGTAGAAGTCAGCGTTGATCCCCGCGTACACCTTCATCGAGTCGGTCAGCAGATCCACCGGGAAGATCGCGTCGACCGGGCACGCGTCGGCGCACGCGCCGCAGTCGATGCACGTCTGCGGGTCGACGTAGAGCATCTCGGTGGTCCCGAAGTCCGGCTCGTCCGGCGTCGGGTGGATGCAGTTGACCGGGCAGACCGACACGCACGTCGCGTCGTTGCAACAGGTCTGGGTGATCGCGAAGGCCATGTCAGATCAGATTCGCCCGCTTGTAGAACACCAGTGCCGGCTTCGTCAGCAGCCCGCACGAGCCGAGGAACTCCATCAGCCCGGCACAGCTCGACCGCATCATCGACTTGTGGTGCTCGTTGGCCTTCGCCTCGCGCAGCGCGCGCTCGGAGTCCAGCCCGGCGTTCTTGTACACGTCGCGGTTGACCATGCTGCTGACGATGAAGTACGACGCGATCGCGATGACCAGCGCGTTGACCTGGCGGCGCACGGCTCCCGCGCCCTCCAGCTGCTCGCGCGTCTCCTCGCGGGCGAACTTCATGTGCCGCGACTCTTCGACGACGTGGATGTTGTTGATCGTCCGCACGAACGGGACCACGCGCTCGTCGCGCATCCAGTCGCGCTGCATCACGTCGAGAACCTCTTCGGCGACCAGAATCGCCGCGTAGGCCGCTTCGCCGCCCGCGACCGCCTTGAAGACGCGGCCCAATTCGACCGCGAGCTTGCGCGGCCGGTACGGGGGAGCGCCGAGCTTCTGCGCGCCGCGGGCGAACATGATCGAGTGGCGGCATTCGTCGGCGATCTCGGTGAGCGCCCACTGGAACGCCGGGTCGGTCGGGTCCTTGGCGTAGAAATCGCGCAGCACCATCTGCTGCAGGATCATCTCGAACCAGATCCCGGTGCTCGCGACCGACGCCGCCTCCTGACGGGTCAGCTCCTTCTGCTGCTCCGGGGTCATCTCGGCCCAGTAGCTCGTGCCGTAGAGCGTGCTCCACTCCGGGCTGGCCCCGTGGAAGTCCTTGTCCAGCGGGGTTTCCCAGTCGACCTCGGTGGCCGGGTCGTAGGAAAGGGTCGCGGAGGAGTCGAGCAGCCGCTGCGCGGTCTCGTGCCGGCCGGACGGGGCTGCTTCCGGTGCTCGCTGCACGTCTGCGCTGGTCATTCGGTCCTCCCTGAGCGACATTGGTTAGGCGTTACCGCGATTCACTGTTACCTAAGGTAACACCTATCTGGCCGTATCGCGAGAGGTACCGGCGAACCGCGTGTCGTCCGTTCGGGCAGTCGGGCCGGGAAGGGGCCGCTGACCTGGCAGGATGAGCCGCGAATGTCTTCCTGACCTCGGAGGAAACGCCGTCGTGACGCAACCGCCGCAGCCGTATCCCGGCACCGGTCCGCAGCAGTACTCGCCGTTGCCGCCTGCTTACGGCGGGCAGTCCGCTTACAGCGGCCAGTTCCCGGCCCAGCCGCCGCCCCCGGTACCGCCGACCGCGTATTTCGGGGCCACCGCGGTCGCGGCGGCGACCTTGGCCTCGGTCATCGGCCTGGTCGCCACGATCGGCTTCGTCGTGGCCGTCATCCGGATGGTCGGCAATCCGTCCTCGAGCAGGCTGCTTTCCAACGGGATCGTCGGCGCCGCGGACCTGGCGATCGCGGCACTGGCGGTCGCCGGCGCGATCGGCCTGTTCAAGCGTTCTCCGGCAGGCCGGGTCTGCGTGCTCGCCGGCAGCAGCCTGGCGGTGCTGGACATCGTCGTCTTCATGATCGTCGGCCTCGGTTCCAGTTTCGTCCGGAAGAGCGCGCCGCCGACCCTGCAGATGACCTTCCCGAGCGGCTTCCTGTGGCTGATCGTCCCGGTCGCCGCGCTCGTGCTGGCGGCGCACCGGGCGACCGGCGCGTGGCTGCTGCCGAAAACCCCGCCGGCGCCGTACCACCCCGGCTGGTGACCGACCGGGAAGAAATCCTCCGCACCCCGCGGCTGCGGCTCACCACCTGGCTGCCTTCGGACCTGGACGATCTCGCCGTCCTGCATGCCGACGGCGAGGTTATGCGGCACATGACGACCGGTCCGCAGACCCGCGCGGCGACCCGCGAAAGGCTGGACGCGTTCATCGCCGAACACCGCCAGCGGGGCTGGTCGAAGTGGCGGATCGAAGGCGCGGCAGGGTTCCTTGGCCGTGCTGGGTTCGGCCTCGCGCACGGCAGCGGACACCGGGAAGTCGGTTACCTGCTGGCGCGCGCGGCCTGGGGTGCGGGGCTGGCCACGGAGCTGACGCAGGCGCTGCGGCAGTGGCATGAGGACCACCCGGAACCCGGTCTCGCGCCCGAACTGCGGGCGTATGTGTTGCCCGGCAACGCGGCGAGTTGCCGGGTGCTGGAGAAAGCGGGCTTCCGGGCGGTGGGCGAGGAGGACGGACAGCTCGTGTTCGAGTCAGGCCGCCCCTGATCGGCGCAAGCGCGGCAACACCGCCAGCCACAGCAAAGCGGTCGCGATTCCGTACGCGACCGTCATCGTCAGGCTCATCGACAACGGCGTAGTCCCGCCCAGCGACACCAGCGGCGCGACGATCGGGCCGATCGCGAACGACGCCGTTCCGAGCAGCGCCGCCGCGGTTCCGGCTCGCTGGCCGTGATTGGCGAGGGCGAGCGCGTTGCCGTTCGCCTGCGTCGTTCCGCCCGCGAGCATCAGCAGTGCCAACGGGATCAGCAACGCCGCCAACCCCGCCCCGAACAACACCGCGCCCAGCATGGTCAGCGCTGCTGCCGCGGTGAAGGTCGTGCCGAGTACGTACATCCGGACTGGTCCGGCACGGCGCACTGCCGCTCGATTCACCTGCGCGCCGAGCACCGACATGACCGCGTTCGCCGCGAAACAGGCGCTGAACACTTGTGGCGACAACGAGAATCCGTCTTGCAGGACGAAACTGATCGACGCCAGATAGGTGAAGAACGCCGCCCCGCCGCAGGTGCTCACGAGCAGGAAACCCAGGAACAGCGGGTCTTTCAGCAGTATCCGGAACTCACCGCGGCCCGTGCGCGGATGTCGCGCCTCGGGTGGCAGGCTTTCCGGCAGCGCGGTCGCGGCGACGATCAGCAGCGCCGCCCCGATTCCGGCCAGGACGCCGAAGATGCCGCGCCACCCGATGATGGCCGCCAGCTGGCCACCGATCACCGGTGCGACGATCGGCGCGAGTGCCCCGACGGTGGTCAGCAAGGCCAGCAGCCGCACGAGTTCGACGCCCTCGGCGAGGTCTCGGGCGACGGCCAGCGACAGCACGATTCCGGCCGAACCGCACAATCCTTGGAGGAATCGCGCCGCGAGCAGGACCTCGATCGACGGTGCGAAGGCGCATACCACGGAAAGCACGGTGAAAAGCCCGATTCCGGCCAGCAGCGGACGCCGCCTGCCGAACCGGTCGCTCAGCGGGCCGACGACGAGCTGGCCGAAGGCGAGTCCGAGCATGCAGACCGACATGGTCGCCTGCGCGAGACTCTGGCCGGCCCGTAGGTCGTCGGCGAGCTGGGGGAGTGCTGGCAGATAGAGGTCCATGGAGATCGGGCCGAAGACCTCCAGCAGCCCCAGCACGACCGCCATCCGAAGCGCGCCTGGGCGGCTTTTCGGCACCACCGGCTCGACCAGGCTCGCTTCGGGTTGGAGTCGCTTCATCTGGCGCGCAGGATCCGGCGCAGCCACGAAAGCCGGGTCGCGACCGCGGAACGGGAGACTTCCGCGTCGGGGGAGAAACCGGCGAAGCCGTGGTAGCCGCCCGCCCACACGTGCAATTCCGCCTGTCCGCCGGTCGCCCAGATCCGCAAGGCGTACTCGGTTGTCTCGTCGCGGAAGATCTCCGCGGCGCCGACGTCCAGGTACGCGGGCGGCAGACCGGACAGATCGGCCATCCGCGCCGGGACCGCGTAGGGCGAGGCCGCGTCGGTGCCCCGCGCCGGGCCGAGGAGGGCGTCCCAGCCGGTGTCGTTGTTGTTGCGGTCCCAGGCGCCGATTCCGTTGTACTGCTGGGTCGAGACCGACTCGTTGCGGTCGTCGAGCATCGGGCACGCCAGCAGCTGGCCGGCGATGGCGGGGCCGTTGCGGTCCCGGGCCAGCAGCGCGACACCGGCCGCGAGACCGCCGCCCGCGCTGGCGCCGGTGACGACGATCCGCGACGGGTCGATGCCGAGTTCGTCCGCGTGCTCGACTGTCCACAAGAGACCCGCGTAGCAATCCTCGACGGCGGCGGGGGCCGGGTTTTCCGGGGCCAATCGGTATTCCACCGAGATGCCGACCGCACCGAACCGCAGCACGTCGTCGATCAGGCCGTCGAGACCGAAGAACCGGTTGCCCAGCACCATTCCGCCGCCGTGGATGCTGTACAGCGCGGGCGCGCCGCTCACCCCGGCCGCGGGCCGGACGACCGTGAGCACGATGTCCGGAGCGCCCTCGGGACCGGGGACGGTGTGCTCGGTCAGTTCGACCGGGCGGTCGCCGACCATCTGCTCGACGGGCGGGATGATCGTCGCGAAATGCGCGCGGTTGGCGAGGATGGTGTCCGCGCGCAGCGGGATCCGCTCGACCAGGTCGAGGAACGCGGCGAGTCCGGGTTCCAGTTCCGGGTCGTACGGGACCGGCGGGACGCTCATTTCCCCGCCTTCCCGAGGATCCGGCGCAGCCACGAGTTCCGCGTTTCGAGCGCGGCCTTGCTGATCGGCCAGTCCGGGACGTACATGTCGAACCCGTGGAAGGCGCCTGCCCACACGTGCAGTTCGGCCTGCCCGCCGGTCGCCCAGATCCGCAGCGCGTACTCGGTGTCCTCGTCGCGGAACGGTTCCGCGCTGCCGACCTCGATGAACGCCGGGGGCAGGCCGGACAGATCGGTCGCGCGCGCCGGGGCGGCGTACGGGGAGACGTCGTCGGTGCCGACCGCGTCGCCGAGCAGCGACTGCCAGCCCGCGAGGTTCGATTCCCGGGTCCAGGTGCCGAGACCGGGGTACTGCTGGCTCGCGATCGTCGTGTTGCGGTCGTCGATCATCGGGCACAGCAGCAGTTGTCCGGCGATCGCCGGGCCCTTCCGGTCGCGGGCGAGCAGCGAGACCGCCGCGGCGAGCCCGCCGCCCGCGCTGCCGCCCATCACCACGACGCGCGACGGGTCGACGCCCAGTTCGTCGGCGTGCTCGACTGTCCACACCAGACCGGCGTAGCAATCCTCGACCGGCGCGGGGTGCGGGTGTTCGGGCGCGAGCCGGTATTCGACGTTCACCGCGACGACGTTCAGCTCCAGCACCAGCGCGAGCAACCGGCCGACGTCCATGTTGCGGTGGCCGACCATCATGCCGCCGCCGTGGATGTTGTAGAGCACCGGCAGCGCGCCGTCGCTCTCGTGCGGGGACAGGATGGTGATTTCCAGGTCCGGCGCGCCTTCCGGGCCGGGAATGGTCTGCTCGACGACGGTGACCGGCGCGTCGCCGACCGCTTCCGCGGCGGGCGGGAACATCTCGGCCATCGCGCGGCGCAGGCCGGGGATCGTCTCTCGTGTGAACGGGGGCGCGTCGGCCGGGACGATCTCGGCGAGCGCGGGCTCGATCTCCGGGTCGAACGGGACGGGGGGATGGGTCAAGGCAGCCTCCTCGGCGAGGGCGGGTCGGGGTGATGCGGGCCTGCCGGGACACAAGCAGGCGGGTAGCGGGATCTGCGGAGCTGCGAGCGAATCGGGCTGTGGGAGTCGCGGACCTCGGCGGCGGCGTGGGTGCCGGGATGCCCCCAGCACCCACGCGCCCCAGCCAGGCGATCTGGGCATCGCCACCGGCCAGGGTTGGCCTGTGGCTCAGGGGCCTTCGGGATCGACGGCGTCGCGGTCGGCCCAGAACGGCTCCACCAGCGCGCGGATCTGCTCGGCCCCGACCTTCTCCACCAACTCGACCGCGGCGAGGTTGTCCTCCAGCTGTTCCATCCGGGTCGCGCCGAAGAGCGTCGTGACGTTCGCCGGATGCGTCAGCGTGAACGCGACCGCGAGCCGGGCCGCGCTCGTGCCGAGTTCCTCCGCGACCTTGACGACCTTGGCCGCGTCGCGGGTGATCCGCTTGCGGACGTCGCCGGGGTCGCGGCCGATCTCGCGGGTCAGCTTGGTGCGCCCGGCGAGGATCCCGCCTTCGAGGACGTCGGAGGCCTGCATGACGAAACCGTCGGCGAACAGCCGGGAGAACGGTTCGCCGTCCGGAATGGACCGGCGGCCGATGCTGTACTTCAGCTGCGCGATCTGCGGCCCCGGCACCTGCAGCGCTTCGGCGATTTCGCGCAGCCGCGCGATGTTCCCGGCCGACCAGTTGTTGACGCCCCACGCCCGGATCAGCCCGGAGCGGGTCAGCCCGGCGAGGTCTTCGACCAGGTCCTCCAGCGCGACGTCGTCGCGGCGCAGGTCGCCGAGGATCACCAGGTCCGCGACGTCGAAACCGCCGCGCAGGAACGCGTTTTCCAGCTGGGGGCGGAAACCCTGGTCGCCGAAGCCCTCGATCCACAGCTTCGCCGAGACCAGGTAATCGTCGCGCGGGATGCGGGCGGCGCGGATGATCGCGCTCCACAGCACGTCGGTGAAGACCGGCGGGTGGCCGGGCATGCCGTAGACGCCGACGTCGAACAGGTTCACGCCGGCCTCGACCGCGGCACGGATCATCGCGACCGAATCGGCGAAGTCCATCCGGTCGTAGGTGTGCCACGACCCGAGCGAGAGCAGCGAAACGTCCAAACCGGACGTGCCGACCTTGCGGCGGGGCAGGGGCGAGGATGCGGACACGAGACCTCCTTGGCTCGTAAGGGGAAATGGACGATCAGGGAAGACGCGGGTCGACGACGGCTTTCGTCTCGTCCAGCCGGTGCATGGCCTCGATCCGCTCGCTCGCGCCGGACAGCCCGACCGGGCTGCCGAACAGCCGGTCCCACGGCATCCGGGAGGCAAACGAACCGAAGAACTCGATCGCGTGGTGGTAATCGGCGATGTCGCCGTTGAGCGAGCCGACGACGGTCAGTTCCTTGCCCATCACCGTGCCGAGCGGGACCGGCGTCGGCTCCGGACCGGTGCTTCCGACGATCACGACCCGGCCGCGCTGCGCCGCCATCGCGACCGCCTCGCGGCCGATCGACGGCGCCCCGGCGAAGTCGAGCACGAGATCGCCGCCGTGGCCGCCGGTCAGTTCGGTGACGCGCTCGACGATCGTGTCCGAACCCCCGGCGACGTCGACCACGTCGTCCGCGCCGAATTCCTTCGCCAGCTCCAGCCGTGACGCGGGAGCGCCGACGGTGATGACGCTGCCCGCCCCGCTGAGGTGCGCGACCGCGGTCGCGAACAGGCCCAGCGCGCCGGATCCCTGCACCACCACGCGAGATCCGGGCCGGACGCCGCCGACCCGGTCGAAGGCGCGCAGCACGGTTTTCGCCGCGCATCCGGCCATCGCTGCCCACGTGTCGGGCACTTCCGTGGGCAACAGGAGCTTCGCCGCGCCCGGGACGACGTAGGCGTATTCGCACAATCCGGCGGTCGCGAACGGTGCGACGTCGGATCGCTGCAGGAATCCGTAGCCGCGCTGGGAACACGCGACCGGTTCGCGCAGCACCGTGCAGCCGTAGCACTCGCCGCAGGTCGATTCCGACCAGCCGATCCGGGACCCGACCGTGACCGCGCGGCCGAGCGCGTCGCGCGTGTCCGGTCCGGCGGCCACGACTTCGCCGACCATTTCGTGGCCCAGCACCATCGGCAGCATGCCGGGAAAACTCATCTTCCCGGACCAGATCTCCACGTCCGTGCCGCACAGCGTCGCGCACGAGACGCGGACCAGCGCCGCGCCGGCTTCGAGCTCGGCGGGCAGCGGGAGTTCGGTCAGCTCCAGCGGCGCGCCGTGCTCGGTCAGCACCGCGGCGCGGGTGGAAGTCGGGACGGTCATGGGAAACCTTTCCGGGGGCTGGCGGGCCCGGGAGGGCCGTGTGATGGGTTAGTCTACGGACGTCGACAAAAATGTCGAGTCCCCGAATCCCTCCAGGAGCGCCTGTGCCGACCTCAGTTGCGGATCTCGTCTTGCGGGCAGCAGCGGTGCACACCATGGCCGGTGCCGCGCCCGCGACCGCGCTGGCCGTGCGGGACGGACGCGTGCTGCGTGCCGGAACCGACGCGGACGTGCGGGAGCTGATCGGACCCGGCACCCAGGTGCTCGACCTGGGCGACCGCGCGGTCCTGCCGGGCATCAACGACGCGCACCTGCACGGCGCCTGGCTCGGCGCGCTGTGGCCGGACACCCTGTTCGCCGACGACGGCGCGCCAGGACCCGGCCCGGAAAAGCCGCTGCGCACCGCCGCCGAACGCCGGGCGGCCATCCTCCGCGCGGGCGAAATCCTTGCCGCGCTGGGCATTACGAGCTACACCGAACCCGGCCTCGGCCCGGGGGAGGACAACGGGCACATCGGCGCGTTCGGCATGTCCGTCGTCGAGCAGTACCGGGAACTGGCCGCCGAAGGCCTGCTTCGGGCAAGGGTGACCGCGCTCTGGCTGTACGGCGAACTCGACGGCCCGAGCACGTTCGACAACTTCCGCGCCGGACTGGCCACAGTGGACGGTCCGGGCCCTGACCCGCGCCGGCTGAACTTCCGCGGGGTCAAGATCTTCGCCGACGGCATCCCGCCGATGCGCTCGGCCTACACGCACCACTGCTACGCCGACGGCAGCCACGCCCACCTGCTGGTCGGCGGCGCGGACGATCCGGAGCGGGAGGAAAACTTCACCCGGATGGTCCGCACCGCGCACGAGGCCGGACTGCAGGTCGGCGTGCACGCGACCGGCGACCGGGCGATCGAGCTGATGCTGGACGCCGTCGAGCGGGCCCGGGAGGAACGCGACGTCGACCTCGGCCACTACGTCATCCACGGCGACCTGGTGAACGCGGCGCAGCTGAAGCGGATGGCCCGGCTGGGGGTCGGGCTGTCCGCACAGGCCGGGATCGCGGTCCGGACCGCCTCGGTCGTCGACGCGGCGCTGGGGGCGGGCAGCTCGGACGCCGCGTGGCCGCTGCAGGAGGCACTGGACGCCGGAATCCCGCTGTGCCTGACCTCCGATGCGCCGGTGCTGCCCCCGGACTGGCGCAAGGAAATCGCCGCCGCGGACCAGTGGATGGGCCCGGCCGAAGACGTCCGGCAGCGGATGGAAACTCTGCTGCGCTGCTACACCGTGCACCCGGCTCAGCAGGACGGTGCCGCGTCGTGGAAGGGCACGCTCGCGCCGGGGATGGCGGCTGATCTGTGCGTGCTGTCCGCGGACCCGCTGTCGGTGACCCCCGCCGAACTGCCCGAGGTCGAGGTGGACCTGACTGTCCTGGATGGACAGATCGTGCACCAGCGCACGCCGGGACAGCTTGCGTAACGTACGTGAGGGGAACCCTGAGGGAATCTGATTCCCTCAGGGTTCCCCTCACGTACGGCTGGTTCAGGTGAGCAGCTGGCCGCCGTCCACCGGGAGGCTGGTGCCGGTGATGTGGGCGGCGGCCGGGCTCGCCAGGAACACCACGGCGGCGGCGACGTCCTCGACCGTGGCCATCCGGCCGTCCGGGATTCGCGCCACCCACGCGTCGTGCGCGGGCGATCCGGGCGGCATGGCGGCGGCGAGCATCGGCGTCGCGACCGGGCCCGGCGCGACGGCGTTCACCCGGATCTTGTGCTCCGCCAACTCGATCGCGGCCCAGCGCGTCAACGCGTCGACCGCCGCTTTGCTGCTTTCGTAACCGCCCATGCCGGGCGTAGGCTGCCGCCCGCCGATCGAGGACAGGTTCACCACAACGCCCGGCGCACCGCGCTCGACCATCCGGCGGGCGACCAGCTGCGTCATCAGGAATGTGCCGTGCACGTTGGTCGAAAGAATGCGCAGCAGGTCCGCGCCGGGCAGATCCAGCAATCGCCCGTGGACGCTGAGGAGGCCGGCGTTGTTGACCAGGACGTCGACCGGGCCGACCTCGTCGAGCGCCGCGGAGATCGCGGCCTCGTCGGTGATGTCGAGCCGGATTCCGCGCCCGCCAACCGGTTTGGCGGCTTCTTCGGCGCCGTCGAGGTCGGCGAGCACCACGGAATCGCCTGCCTGGGCGAAGGCGGCGCCGATCGCGCGGCCGATGCCGCCGGCACCTCCGGTGATCAGCACGGTACGGGCAGCGGGCATCGTCGTTTCCTTTCGCCGGGAGCGGGGTACGCGGGCTTATAGTATACAAGCGTAGAAAATAAATCCCTTGAACCGCAGGAGGAATCGTGGCGACGGATCGACCTGGACTGGGCCCGGCGTTCCCGCGCGTGCCGGCGTTGTCGCTCGGCTCGTGGAACACCTGGGACCGGATGGAGTTCGGCGACGCGGTGGCGCTCATCGCCCGTGCGGCCGAACTCGGGCACGCCTTCTTCGACGTCGCGCACTACGACATGGGCCCGCACGCCGAGGGTTCCACGACCGATCAGATCTTCGGCCGCGCGGTCCGCGAAGCCGGTCTCGCTCGCAAAGATTGGCTCTACTGCGGGAAACTCTGGCTCTGGGACTACCCGAACGTCGGCTTCGCGCAGCAGATGAACACCTCGCTCGAACGCGTCGGCGTCGAGTCGGCCGATCTGGTCGTGGTCGGCGACTACTTCGGCGAGGTCGACCTGGAGCGGGTCGTCGCGGACGTCGCCGAGCAGATCGAAGCTGGCCGGTTCCGCGCGTGGGGCGTGAACAATTGGCGCATTGACGATCTGCGCAAAGCTTTTGACATTGCGCGCAAACGTGGATTGGCGCCGCCGGTTTTCGCGCAGCTCAAGTACGGGCTCGCGCGGCGGTCGATGGCCGAGGGCGAGTTCTACGCGCCGCTGTTCGCTTCCGGGCAGCTGACCTTGCAGGCGTCGGACATTTTCGAAGGCGGGCTGCTTGTCGGGAATCTGAAGCCGAATCGCAAGATCGGCGCGGACGTCGGCGGCATCCGGGAGAAGATCGCCGACGCCTGGCCGACCGTGCACAAGATCGCCAGCGAACTCGACGCGTCGCCCGCGCAGCTGGGAATTGCCTTCTGCCTGGCCAATCCCGCGACCGCGAACGTCCTCGTGGGCGTATCGCGGCAGGCGCAACTGGAGGACAATGCGGGCGCGCTCGCCTTGCTGGCGCGCGTGGGCGCGGACCGGATCCGCGAGCTCACGATGCAGTTGTGGCTCGACCGCGAAGTCGCCGCCGACGGAACCTGGTGAAGGGGCTGGTGTTTTTTGTCGACGTGCGTAGACTAAAGCTCCCCGGGGTGCCCGGAGAGGCACCCCCGACGCCGTGAGGAGCCGCCACATGACGAAACCAGCGCCGGACCGCATCGTCGACATCGCCATCGGGTACATGGGCGCGAAGCAGTTGTTCGCCGCCTCGCGGATCGGTCTGTTCCGCGCGCTCGCCGACGGTCCGCGAACGGCGCCGGAACTCGCTGCCGCGACCGGAATCGGCGAGCAGCTGACCCGGATCCTGGCGGACGCGATGAACGCGCGCGGCCTGCTGGAGCGCACCGACGGCCGCTACTCGCTGGCCGAGGACGCACAGGAGTACTTGGGAGGGAGCGGCGCTACGGATCTGGCGCCGTTCCTGACCTTCCTCAACGAAATCAGCTACGGCCACTGGCTTCAGTTCGACACCACTGTGGACAGTGGCAAACCGGGCGACCTCCAGATGGACGAGGGCCGCTGGGCGACGTTCATGGCGGGCGTGATGCGCTACAACTCGCTGCACGCGTCGATGCTCGCGCGCGCATTCGATTTCTCGCCCTACCGCAGCTTGCTCGATCTGGGCGGATTGTCGCCGGAATTCGCGATCGGCGCGTTGCGGGCGAATCCCGCACTGACCGCTCGCTTCGTTTTCGGACCCGAGTCCACGCAAGGGATCACCGACGCGGTGAATGCGGCCGGGTACGCGGATCGCATCAGCATCGACCCCGCGCCGACCGAATCCGCGGAACCGGGCGGCGAGCACGATCTGGTGATGGTGAACCACGTCGTGCACCGGTTCACCGCGGAGCAGAACCGGAAAATCCTGGCCAACGCCCGTGCTGCCGCCGGAGACGGCGCGACGTTGCTGCTGCTGGACTTCTTCCTCGACGACGACGAACGGCAGCGTCCGATCGACGCGCTGCACGCGGGGGAGTACTTCGTGATCGACGGAACTGTCGTTTACCCGGAGGCGGAAGTCCGCGAATGGCTGGACGGTGCAGGATGGCGCGTATGCGATGTCCTCGCACTGCCCGGAAGCCCGCGAGTTCTGGTCGCCGACGCCGTCTGAAAACGGCGGCACGGCCGGGAGATAACGAACGCATCCGGCCCGTTGATTTTTTAGCCGACAATCGTAGACTATCCCGCACCACGGCGAGCCGGGCCGCACTCGACGGCCCGCCGTTCCCGGCGGGGCGCCGAGCGACCCCGCCGGCGGTCCAGCACCCTGAGAGAGGGACTCAATGACGAGGACAAGGACAGCGGCGTTGTTCGCGGCGGCCGCCGCGGCGCTGCTCGCGATCGCCGGATGCACCGGCTCGGGCGCCGCCGGGGCGGGCGCGGGCACCGACGAGCTGAAGGCGGGCGTGTTCCTCGACGTGACGTCGTGGGACCCGGCCAACGCCGACATCGGCTTCGACGGCCCGTACCTGTCCGCGGTCTACGACCCGCTGGTCGCCTTGGACAAGGACGCCAAGCCGATTCCCGCGCTCGCGAAGTCGTGGGACTGGTCGGCCGACCGGCTGAGCCTCACCATGCACCTGCGCGACGACGTCACGTTCGACGACGGCCAGAAGTTCGACTCCGCCGCGGCGGTCGAGAACCTCAACCACCTCAAGTCCGGCACGCGGTCCGGGCAGGCCTACATCGACGTGAAGAGCGTCGAGGCGAAGGACGCGTCGACTGTCGTGCTCCATCTGTCCGAACGCGACGACGCGCTGCTGTACTTCATGGGTCTCGGCCGCAGCTGGATGGCCTCGCCCAAGGCGATCAAGGCCAACTCGCTCGCCAACGGCCCCGACGGTTCCGGCCCGTACACGTTCGACAAGGGCTCCTCGCAGCCGCAGTCGCAGTACGTGTTCAAGAAGCGCGCGAAGCACTGGGACAGCGCTACGTATCCGTTCCCGACGGTGCGGCTGTTCCCGATCACCGACCAGGCGGCCAGCTTCAACGCGATGCTGTCCGGTCAGCTGAACGTCCAGTTCGCCAACGCGGCCAACCTGCCGAAGGCACAGCAGAACGGCTGGAACGTCGCGAAGAAGCCGGCGTCGTGGGTCGGCGTGCAGTTCGCGGACCGCACCGGCAGCCAGGTGAAGGCGCTCGGCGACCAGCGCGTGCGGCAGGCGATCTCCTACGCCTTCGACGCGGCGGGGATCCTCAAGGCGGTCGGCAACGACGCCGGCACGGTCACCGACCAGCTGTGGCCGAGCGGCAGCCAGGTGTACGACCCGGCGGGCAACGGCAAGTACAAGACTGACCTCGCGAAGGCCAAGCAGCTGCTCGCCGAAGCCGGTTACGCCAACGGGTTCAGCCTCAAGATGCCGATGTCGACGATCTTCCAGGCGTGGCAGCCCGCCGCCGAGCAGACGTTCGGGCAGCTGGGCATCAAGGTCGACTGGCAGAACATGTCGATGCCGGACTACCAGAAGAACGCGCCGACGTACCCGATGTTCCTCGCGGTGATCGCGATGGACGGCAACGACATGGCCACGCTGACCGACCAGGTCACCTCGAAGCAGTGGTACAACCCGAATCCGTCGGTGGACGCCTTCCCGGAGGTGAAGGCGCTCGTGCAGAAGGCGGAACAGGCTCAGCCCGGCCCGGGCCAGACCGCCGCGCTCAAGGAGCTCAACACGAAGCTCGTGGACCTCGCCTGGTGGAACGTCTGGTACCAGGCCGACAACCTCTACTTCAGCGTCAAGGGCATCACCGTCACGCCGATCACCGGCATGATGTTCCCGACGCTGCGGTTCATCCAGCGCGGCTGACGCGCCCGTCGTCCCCGGGTCCGTCCTTTGTGGATGGACCCGGGGGAGGAGCCGGAACATGCTCACATTCATCGTCAAACGCCTGGTGTCCGGGATCCTGCTGCTCGTGCTCGTCACGAGCGGCACGTTCTTCCTGGCGCACACGGCGGTGGGGGACCCGACCGCCGGGCTGCTCGGCAACAGCGCGACCCCCGCGCAGCAGGCGGCGCTGCGCGCCCAGATCGGGTACGACCGGCCGCTGCTCGCGCAGTTCTGGGACTGGCTGACGCACGCGGCCGCCGGCGATTTCGGGACTTCCTGGCGGAATTTCCAGCCGGTCGGCGAACAGATCGCGCTGCGCGTGCCGGTGACACTGTCGGTGGTGGTCGCCGCGACGCTGCTCGCCGCGATCCTCGGCGTCCTCGTCGGCGTCATCTGCGGGCTGCGTCCCGGCGGCGTGGTCGACCGCGTGCTGAAGCTCGCCTCGGTGGTGCTGTTCGCGCTGCCGGGGTTTTGGGTCAGCCTCGTGCTGGTCACCTGGTTCGCGATCCAGCTGCAGTGGTTCCCGGCGGTCGGCTACGTGTCGCCGGACCAGTCGGTGGTCGGCTGGCTGCGGTCGATCGCGCTGCCGTCGATCTCGCTGTCGCTCGGCGCGATCGTGATGATCGCCGAACAGTTGCGCAACGGCTTCCTCCAGGTCGCCAACCAAGACTTCGTGCGCACGCTGCGGGCACGCGGCCTGTCGTCGCGCCGCGTCACGACGCACGTGCTGCGCAACGCTTCGCCGTCCGCGCTGACCGTGCTCGCGCTGATGTTCGTCGGCCTGCTCGGCGGCGCGGTGGTCGTGGAGATCGTGTTCAACCTGCCCGGGATCGGCAGCCTGACGCAGTCGGCGTCGCAGATCGGGGACATCCCGGTGCTGCTCGGCCTGACCGCGGTGACCGTCGTGTTCGTCGTGATCGTCAACTTCCTGCTCGACCTCGTGCTCGGGTGGGTCAACCCGAAGGTGCGCGACCGATGACCGCTGCCCCGTTCCCCGCCACGCTCGCCCCGGTGAAGCGGATCTCGCTGACGCGCCGGTACTTCCGCCGCCCGGTCGGCGTCGTCGCACTGGTCGTGTTCGCGATCGTCGTGCTCGCCGCGATCTTCGCGCCGTGGCTGGCCCCGTACGACCCGAACCACGTCGACTTCGTCCTGACCCACGCCGAACCCGGCAACGGGCACCTGCTCGGCGGCGACTCCGCCGGCCGCGACATCTTCAGCCGCCTGCTCTACGGCGCGCGAACCACGTTGTACGGCGGCGTGATCACCTGCGTCACCGGTGTCGTGCTCGGCGTCCCGACCGGCGTGGTCGCCGGGTACTTCGGCGGCGCGACCGACCGGATCTGCTCGTGGATCAGCGACGCACTGCAGTCCGTGCCAGGGATGATCGTGCTGCTGGTCGTCGCGGCCGGCACCGGTCAGGACTTCACCGTGCTGATGATCGCGCTCGGCGTGTTCCTTGCGCCGGGCTACTACCGGATCACCCGCGCCCGTGCGTTGACGGTGCGCCGGGAGCCGTACATCGACGCCGCGCGCGTGGCCGGTGTCGGCACGCTGCGGATCCTGCGCACGCACCTGCTGCGCGCGGTATACGCGCCGATCATCGTGCAGACCGCGCTCACCGCCGGGCTCGCCATCGGCATGCAGGCCGGTCTGCAGTTCCTCGGCATCGGCTCGGCGTCGACGCCCAGCTGGGGCCAGACGATGAACGACGGCTTCCTGAACATGCTGACGTACCCGCTGATCCTGCTGTGGCCGTCGATCGCGCTCGGCGTCACCATCGCCGCGCTCGCGTTCATCGGCTCGACGCTGGCGGATCTGGTCAGCGTCCGCGCCGAACAGCCGTCGCGGCGCGGCCGGGCCCGCGTACGGGAAGCGCTCGCGGCTCCCGCACCGGATGCCTTGGGCGATGGCGGGGCTTCGGGCGGCCACGAGCACGCGGCGGCGGATTGCGCGCTGCGGATCGAGAACCTGCGCGTCGGCTACGCGACCGACAAGGGCGTCAAGGAGGTCGTGCGCGGGGTGTCGCTGGACGCGGCTCCCGGCGAGGTGCTCGGGATCGTTGGCGAATCCGGATCCGGCAAGACGCAGACGGTGTTCTCGGTGCTGGATCTCCTGCCAGCGGGCGGGACCGCGGTCGCGGACGGGATCTGGGTCGGCGGGCGCGAGGTCGGGAAGTCGGGGGAGCGGGCGAAACTGCTCGGCCGCGAGATCGGGTACGTGCCGCAGGAGCCGATGACGAACCTCGACCCGTGCTACCTGATCGGGCACCAGCTCGTCGAGCCGCTGCGCCGCGTGCACGGGCTGGACAAGGCCGCGGCGAAGGAACGGGCCCGCGAGGTGCTGCTGCAGGTCGGCCTCACCGACCCGGACCGCGTGATGGCGAGCTACCCGCACCAGATTTCCGGCGGCATGGCGCAGCGCGTGCTGATCGCCGGCGCGGTGGCCGGACGGCCGTCGCTGCTGGTCGCCGACGAGCCGACGACCGCGCTGGACGTGACGGTGCAGGCCGAGGTGCTGGAGCTGCTGCGCGAACTGCAGGCCGAATACGGGATGGCGCTGGTGATCGTGACGCACAACTTCGGCGTCGTCGCGGACATCTGCGACCGCGTTGTGGTGATGAAGGACGGCCGGATCGTCGAAACCGGCCCGGTGGAACGGATCTTCCGCGCGCCCGAGGACCCCTACACCGCCGAGCTGATCAGCGCGTCGCTGGACGACACCGAAGGACGGGAAGAGTTGGACGAAGCCTGGGAACGGCGCGGCCTCGCCCACGCGACCGGAGAGGAGGCCGGACGATGACCGCTCCGCTGCTCGCGATCGAGGACCTCGTGGTCGACTACCGGCTCAGCCGCCGGGTGCGCTTCCGGGCCCTGAAAGGGATCTCGCTGGACGTGAAGCCGGGCGAATGCGTCGGGCTGGTCGGCGAAAGCGGGTCGGGGAAGTCCACTTTGGGCAAAGCCGTCCTCGGCCTCGCCGCGCCGGAGTCCGGCCGGATCACCTTCGACGGCGAGGACATCACGCACGCGCGCGGCGTGGTCCGGCGTCGGCTGGCCAGCGACATCCAGGTGGTGTTCCAGGATCCGTACGGTTCGCTGGACCCGACGATGACTGTCGGCGAAGTGCTCGCCGAGCCGCTGGTGGTGGCCGGGACTTCGCGTGCGGACGCCCGGACGGTCGTCGCGGACATGCTCGACCGGGTGCGGCTGCCCGCTGACGCGGTGCACCGGTATCCGGGCGAGTTCTCCGGCGGTCAGCGGCAGCGGATCGCGATCGCACGGGCGCTGGTGCGGCGGCCGCGGCTGATCGTCTGCGACGAGCCGGTGAGTGCTCTGGACTTGACCACACAGGCGACGATCCTCGAGCTGTTCCTGGAACTGCAGCGCGAGACCGGGGTGTCCTACCTGTTCGTGTCGCATGACCTCGGTGTGGTGCACCGGATCTGCCACCGGGTTTCGGTGCTGTACCAGGGAGAGATCGTGGAATCCGGTCCTACGGCGGTGGTTACGCGGGCGCCGGAGCATCCGTACACGCAGCGGTTGCTGCTGGCGGCACCGGTGGCAGACCCGGCTCGGCAGGCGGAGAGACGGGCGGCTCGGCTGGGGCTGGGGTAGGCCCCCTTCTTTGTCCGGCTGTCTTGGGCGGCTGGTTGTCCGTGCCCGCTTTTCCGGGCTCGCCGCTCCCGCGTGCGGTCGAGCAGGGTCACATCCGTCGCGGGAGAATACGGGTTAGAGTCTGTAACCATGCCGAAGGTCATCGATCACGATCAGCGACGACGGGAAATCGTCGAGGTCGCCAAGAAGCTGATCATCGAAGGCGGGTTCGAGGCCGCGACGATGCGCAGCATCGTCACCGCGGCCGGGTTCGCGAACGGTGCCCTCAAGCACTACTTCCCCAGCAAGGACAGCATCATCGCGGCTACGTTCGAGAGCGTGCTGCAGGAGACTTCGCAGCGGATGTCTGAATTGGACCCTTCATTGGGTCCGGTCGAGTCGTTGCGAGGGTTTGTCGAGGCGGCTATTCCGACTGATGCGCATCAGATCGCGTCGGCTCGGGTGTTGCTGGTGTTGTGGGAGCATTCCGTGGCGAATCCGGATCTTGCTCGGCAGTATCGGGATTTGCTGGACAGTTGGCGGGGCGAGTTGACTGTGCGGATCGCTGCTGCTCGGGGGAAGGGGGAGGCGGCGGATGCTCCGGTTATTGGGGTGTTGGCGGATGAGATTATCGCGGTTTCTATTGGGGCTAATGTTACTTCTTTGATGCATCCGGTGGGGAAGGTTGCTGGGCGGTACCGGGCTTATGTGGATGGGTTGATGGCTCGGATTGGGGATTGAGGTCCTCTTTGCGTTCGGCTCGTCGCCTGGCGGCGACATTGCGCACCTGGGTTGCGTGGGGCACCCCGAAGCTTGAGTGTGCTGACGGTTCGGGGGCCGTCGCGCCGAGTGCCGAGTCGAGCAGCCCCGGGTGGAGGCCGAATTCGTTCGCCGCAACGCCT
>NZ_JBSFNS010000091.1:0-34488 GCF_053587275.1 Amycolatopsis sp. NPDC003676 | reverse complement strand
TCGCGCTGCTCATTTCGATCGCCATCGCGGTCCCCGCCGGTCTGCTGCTCGGCAGCATCCCCTGGCTGCGCGACGCGACCAAGGCGATCGTCGAACCGTCAGCACAATGAAACTTCGGGGTGGCGGCCCCACTCAGGGCGCAATGTCGCCGCCAGGCGACGAGCCGATCAGCCAAACGTCCGCACGTACGGATCCCACTCAACGGGCAACGGCGAAGCCACCTCCACCCGACTACCCACCTCAACCCCCACCCCACGCTCCATGGACTCCTCAACAGCCACCATCACGTCCAACACGTGATAAGCCAACTCCCCCGAAGCCCGCTCCGGCACCCCAGCCCGAATCGACCGGGCCAAATCAAGAACCCCCGTACCCCGAGAAGCCGAATGCCCCACCGCACCCAACTCCTCCGGCTCCCCACCGGCATGCACCACAGTAGAACCGTCAAACCGATTGGGATCAGGCAAAACCGCAGTCCCCAACGACCCGGTCACCTCGACAACCCCAGTACGCCGCAACGCGGAATCGAACGACAACACAACCTGCGCGCTACCCCCGCGCGCGAACTCCACCAACGCACTCACCGAAGTAGGCACCGCAACGGGAAACTCAGTCCCGGCCCGAGGCCCAGCCCCGATCACCCGAGTCTCCCGCCCCCGCCCGCCAACCCCGGTAACCTTCCGGACAGAACCGAATACCTGCACCAACTGCGTCAAGTAATAAGGCCCGATATCCAGCAACGGCCCACCCCCGACCTGGTACAGAAACTCCGGCGCAGGATGCCAGCTCTCCGGCCCAGGCGTCTGAAACAACGCCAACGCGGTAAAAGGCACCCCGATCCGCCCAGCTTCCAGCGCACGAAAAGCAGTCTGCTGCCCAGCACCGAGCACGGTGTCCGGCGCCCCAGCCACCCGGACCCCCTTCTCCGCCGCCCGGTCAAGCAACTTCCGCACGGACTGCCGATCCAACCCGATCGGCTTCTCCGTCCACACGTGCTTCCCCGCCTCCACCGCCGCGAGACTCACCTCGACGTGCACCGCGGGCACAGTCAAATTCACGACGATCTCAACCTCCGGCGACGCAAGAAGCTCCGCCACCGACCCACCATGAGGAACCCCGTACTTCGCAGCCTGCGCAGAAGCCCGCTCCACATCGAGATCGGCAACCGCTACCACCCGAAGATCCGGAAACGCGGTCAGATTCTCCAAATACGTATCACTGATAAATCCCGCCCCGACAATCCCGACCCCGACAGTCACGCACCCACCCCTGTAAGATAAGCGAAACTGTCAGCAATACCCCCGAAAACATCCTCGTGCTGATCGAACTCCACCACCCGCAACGCTCCTGGAACCGCATCAACCACCGACCGCATAGGCACCCGTCCCTGCCCCGCAGGCACCTGCCCAGAAGCGTCGACAGCCAACGACCCGTCCTTCACATGGATCGCGCACACCCGCTCCCCCAACCGACGCAGCAATGCGGGCGCGTCCTCCCCGCCCGCAGTAGCCCAGTAAGCATCGACCTCCAGCACAACCTCCGGAGAAAGCCGATCCGCGAACACCTCCAACGCACTACGCCCGTCGATTCGCGATTCCAGCTCCCACCAATGATTGTGGTACCCGACCCGAATCCCATACCCCGCCGCGACCTCAGCCGCGGCATTGAGCGCCGACGCGGTATCAGCAATATCCGCCAAACTCCCCCACCGCTCAGCAGGAACCAGCGGCTCGATCACCACCCCGATCCCCAACTCCCGAGCCGCGGCGAAAACGGCCGCCAAATCCTTCCCCACCAACGCAGCATGCGCGGTAGGCGCGCTCAACCCATGCGCGGACAGCCCCGCCCGAAGCGCCTCGACGTTCTCCACCACCCCATAGGGCTCGACCCGGCGGAACCCGATCGCAGCCAGCCGCCGCAACGTCTCGTCCGGATCAGCCGCGAACGCGTCGCGCACCGAGTACAGCTGCACCGAAGGTCCACCCATGCCAACTCCCAGCGATAGAGGGCTTTCGCCAATTTCTACCACCTGGTCAGAATTGACACCAGGACAAAACCGGACGGAATTCCGGGACCAAGATCAGCTGAGATCCTTGTGCCAGATCAAGAAATCGCACGGAGTAGCGAGCAGCGGAGCCAGCTCCGGATGCGGCCCGTCGATCGTCGACGTCTCCACCACCCGGTACCCGAGCCGGGTGTACCACTGCGCGAGGAACTCCTTCGACGGATGCGTCCACTCCCGCGGCACCAACAGCTCAAGCTGCATCCGCGCACACCCGGCAGCCCGGCAGTGCTCCTCCGCGAACCGCACGAGCGCGCGACCGATCCCCGCGCCGCGCACCTCCGGCGACGCGGCGAGCTGGCCGAACTCCCCCAGATCCTCGGCCAGCCGCTGAATCCGGACCGAACCCACCACGTCCCCGGCGAGCCGGGCGACCGCGATCTCGCCCGCGCGGACCAGCCCGGCCATCTCCGCGGCGTTGGTCCGATCGGCCGAACCAGCCCACAACCCGGCCTCAGCCTTCGCGTAGACGGTGTTCACCAGCTCGGTCAGCAGAGCCACCAGCGCGGCGTCCTCGGCGGCGGACGGCGGCAGGAAAGCGATCTCCGGAGTCGTCACTTCTCCAGATAACCACAATCAGCTGGCGGCCGAACCGGATACCGCGGGCCGCGCCTCGCCGAAGCCGCCGTAACGGCCGGCTTTCGCGCGCTTGCGCACCTCGTCGAAATGCCGGTGCACCGCGTGCGCGGCGGCCTCCGCATCTCCGCTCACGAGCGCGTCCACGATCGCCTGGTGCCGTTTCGCGGTGGCCGGGGCCGACGACACCGGACCGCCCATTTCGCCCTCCGCGGCCCGGTAGACATCCCAGAACAATCCGGTCAGCTCGCGCGCCAGATCGAAACCCGCCTCGGCGCAGATGAGATCGTGGAACTCCCGGTCGGCCACCGCCGCGTCCGGACCTTTGCGGCGCATCCGCGCGACGCACGCCTGCAGCTCGCCGATCAGCTCCGGCCGATGATCGCGCGCGACCCGGCTGGTCAGCTCCGTTTCGATCATCTCGCGCACCTCGAGCAGGTCGCGCAGCCGTCCGGCGTCGGTGCTGCCGCGGCTGCGCGTGCGAAAGAGCAGCCACGTCTGCAGCGCCTCCGACCCGGCCGAGCCGACGAACGTGCCGTAGCCGTGCCGGACCTCGACGATGCCGAGCGCCTGCAGCGCCTTGACCGCCTCCCGGATCGAATTCCGGCTGACCCCGAGGTCGTCGGCGAGGCTCAGCTCGGTCGGCATCGGCGCGCCGGTCGGCAGCTGCCGGTCGACGATCAGGTCGATGATCTGCTTGGTGATCTCTTCGCTGCGTTGCGGGCGCGCCACACGTGTCTCCCGGATGTCTTTCTTGCACTGGCACGTCGCCATCGGAGGACATCCTACGTCATGATCGGCTTGTGCCGCTGCACCCGCGCGGGTGGGAACAAGCCTCTTGACCGGGGCGGGAACGGGACTTAGGGTTCCGGCAAGTCATAGGACGTCCCACGTCCTACTTCTCGATGCTTTCTGGGTGGAACACCGCATCAAGTCAGGAGACGCCATGTCCCGAACCGCCATGGGGACTCAGTTCAACCGGCGCGCACTGCTGCGCTACGCCGGCCTCGCCGGGGCTGCCGCAGCGGTTTCGTCGACGCTCGCCGCGTGCGGCGGTCCCGCGTCGACCAACAAAACCGGAAGTTCGTCCGGTTCCGTCACCGCGGTGATCGGGTACGGCAACAACCAGACCTGGGACCCGCTGCAAACCGCGTCGGCGTTCGCGATGGCGGCGATCCTGCACAGCTACGAGTCGCTCGTCGAGGGCGATCCGGTCACCCGGGAACCCTTCCCCGGCTTGGCCAAGGCGCTGCCGACGGACCTCAAGAGCACCAAGCTGCGCTTCGAAATCCGTGACGGCGCGAAGTGGCACGACGGACAGCCGGTGACCGCTGACGACGTGGTGTTCACCTACGCCCGCGTGCTCGACCCGAAGGAAAACGTTCTCATCCACAGCTTCTTCTCGCAGTGGCTGGAGTCGGTCACCAAGGTCGACGCGAAGACGGTGGAGTTCAGCCTGAAGTTCGCCTTCCCGTACGCGCTGCAGCGGATCCAGATCTGCAAGATCGTGCCCAAGCACGTCTTCGAGAACAACTGGAAGGCCGCCGCCGCGGGCAAGGTCGTCGGCTCCGGGCCGTACAAGATCACCGAGCAGGCCCCGCTGTCGCACACCTCGTTCGAGAAGTTCGCCGACTACAACGGCCCGCGCCCGGCCGCGTACGACAAGATGCTCTGGAAGTCCATTGTGGATTCCGCGCCGCGCGTCGCGGCGATCTCCGGGGCCAAGCCGGACGCGCAGATCGCCGAGAACATCCCGCCCGCCAACGCCGAGCAGCTGCGCAAGGCGGGCCGCACGGTCGAATTCGCCGACGGCGGCAACAACCTGTTCCTGCTCTTCAACACCAAGCACTCGCCGTTCGCCGACAAGCGGGTCCGCCAGGCGCTGCATTACGCCATCGACAAGAAGAAGATGATCGAGATCGGCCTGCGCGGCACCGGCACCGCGGGCACCTCGTTCATCAACCCGAAACTGCCCGGTTCACAGCCCGCGGCGCAGGACTTCAACTTCAACCCGGAAAAGGCGAAGCAACTGCTCGCCGAAGCGGGTGTCAGCGGCCTGAAGATCTCGTTGTCCACAACGAACACCTCGCTGGTGCTCGACTGCGTCAAGGTGATCAAGGAGGGCTGGGACGCGATCGGCGTGCAGACCACTTTGGACTCCCAGGACACCAAGGCGCTGTTCTCCAAACTGGACAACGGCGACGACTTCCAGGTCGTGGCCACCACGAACAACCCGCTGCAGTTCGGCAACGACCCGGACCTGCTGATCCGCTATTACTACGACGCGCAATCGGTGCTCATGACGAAGTACGCGCGCTGGAGCGGCGAGGACGCCACCGCGTTGCTGGCGCTGCAGGACAAAGCCGCCGCGGAAACCGACGAAACGAAGCGGAACGGGCTGTACAAGCAATTGCTCGACCAGATTTCCGAGCAGGCGGTGATCTATCCGATCGTCTTCACGCAGATGGGCACCGCGTGGGACCCGAAGGCGATCAGCGGCGTGCGTGCCCAGGGCTACCCGGGCATCTACCTCAACCAGGCCAAACCGGTCTGACGGGAGGCGCTCGAAGTGACCGTCGTCGTGCGGATGCTGGCCGGCCGCATCCTCGCCCTGATCCCGCTGTTGCTCGGCGTGATCCTGTTCGTGTTCATCGTGATGCGGTTCTCGCCGGTCGACCCGGCGATGGCCGCGTTCAACGGAGCCAACGCCACCGCCGATCAGCTCCAGCAGTTCCGTGAGCAGAACGGCCTGCTCGACCCGTTGCCGCTGCAGTACGTGCATTTCGTGTGGCATCTGCTGCAAGGCGATTTCGGCACGAGCGTGATCACCAAGGAGCCAGTGGGCCAGACCATCGCCACCGCGCTCCCGCTCACCCTCCAGCTGACCTTGCTGGGCCTGGCGCTCGCGCT
The DNA here is from genome assembly GCF_053587275.1 of Amycolatopsis sp. NPDC003676. Classification (NCBI taxonomy): domain Bacteria; kingdom Bacillati; phylum Actinomycetota; class Actinomycetes; order Pseudonocardiales; family Pseudonocardiaceae; genus Amycolatopsis; species Amycolatopsis sp. NPDC003676. Next base: position 28,940 of record NZ_JBSFNS010000091.1, on the reverse strand, counting down.
CGTCGTCTCGGTCGTGCTCGGCGTGACCTCGGCGCTGTTCCGCGGCCGCTGGCCGGACCACCTGATCCGGTTCGTGACGCTCGCCGGGGTCGCCGCGCCGGCGTTCTGGATCGCGCTGCTGCTGGTGCAGTGGCTGGCCGTGGGCAAGGGCCTGTTCCCCACCAGCGGCTACGTCAGCCCGGCGGATTCGTTCTCCGGCTGGCTGAACTCGCTGACACTGCCCGCGATCGCGCTGTCCGCTCCGGTCGCGGCGCAGCTGACCCGGGTGATCCGGACGTCGATGGTCGAGGAGCTCGACAAGGACTACGTGCGCACCGCACGCGGCGGCGGGCTGCCGCCGGTCGTGGTGGTCGGGCGGAACGTGCTGCGCAACGCCCTGGTCAACCCGCTGACTGTGCTCGGCTTGCGGGTCGGTTACCTGCTCGGCGGCGCGGTGGTGATCGAGACGATGTTCGCGCTGCCGGGCATGGGCCAGAACATGATCCAGGCCGTGCAGGACGGCGACACCGCCAAGGTGCAGGGCTTCGTCATCACCATCGCGGCCGGGTTCGTGCTGGTGAACCTGATCGTCGACGTGCTCTACCTCGTCGCCAACCCCCGTCTGCGGAGCCGCTCATGACGCGCCCGAACCTTCTCGCCGACGTGGTCTGCCCTGTCGCCAACCCCCGTCCGCGGAGCCGCTCGTGATGCGCCCGGTCCTCCGTCCGAACCTGACCGCGCGGCTCTCGCAGCCCGGCGTCCGGTTCCGGCGGCTGCCCCTGTCCTCCTGGATCGCGCTGGCCGTGCTGATCGTGCTCGGGCTCGTCGCGGTCCTCGGCACCGTCGTGGCCACGCACAATCCGGACCTGCTCAGCACCGACACCGGCGGGCCCAGCGCGGCGCACTGGTTCGGCACCGACCAGTCCGGCCGCGACATCTTCTCCCGGCTGGTCGCGGGCACCCGCTGGTCGCTCGCGATCGGTCTCGGCGCGACCCTGCTCGCGCTGGTCGCGGGCATCATCGTCGGATCGTTCGCGGCGACGTCCGGCCGCCGGGTCGACGGACTGGTCATGCGGGTCCTCGACGTCCTGATGGCCTTCCCCGGCATCGCACTGGCCGCGGTGCTGGTGGCGGTGTTCGGGCGCGGCATCCTCGTGCTGATCCTCGCCATCGGCTTCCTCAACATGGCCCCGGTGGCGCGGGTGGTGCGGGCGAACGTGCTCGCGCAGTACGGCGAGGACTACGTCGCGGCCGAGCGGGTGATCGGCGCGAAACGGCTGTTCATCCTCGCCCGGCACGTCGCGGTCAACTGCGCCGCGCCGATCCTCGTGTACTGCACGGTGACGGTGGCGGACGCGATCGTGTTCGAGGCGTCGCTGTCGTTCATCGGCGCGGGGATCCAGCCGCCCGACCCGTCGTGGGGTTCAGTACTCGCGGACGGCAAGGACCTCGTGCTGACCGGCGGCTGGTGGGCGACGTTGTTCCCCGGCCTGCTGATCCTGGCCACCGTGCTGGCGTTGAACATTCTCTCCGAGGGCATTTCCGACGCCTGGGCCGCGCCGTCGGCTCGCACCGCGAAGGCGGCCGAAGCGGCACAGCAGATCGAACTGGCCCCGGAGACCACCGCTGCGGTGCTGCCGCTGCGTGGTCTGCGCGAAGCCGGGCAACGGCTGGCAGCCAAGGCGAGGGATCTGTCCGGCCGGGAAACCGTGCTGGCGGTGGAGAATCTCGCGATCTCGTTCCCGGAACGGCACAACGGCGTGAACGTGGTCGACGGAGTGTCCTTTTCGGTCCGTTCCGGCGAGGTGCTGGGGCTGATCGGCGAATCGGGGTGCGGGAAGTCGCTCACCGCGCTGTCGATCATGGGACTGCAGCCGGATGCCGCGCGCCTCAGCGGCGAGATCCGGTTCGCGGGCGACGACCTGCTCACCATGAAGCCAAGAGTCCGCCGTCGGCACCTCGGGCACGACCTGGCGATGGTGTACCAGGACGCGCTCAGCTCGCTGAACCCGGCGATGACGATCCGCGCGCAGCTCAAGCAGTTCACTCGGCGTGGCGGCACGCGCACGCCGGAGGAGTTGCTGGAACTGGTCAATCTCGATCCGGGCCGGACGTTGCGGGCGTACCCACACGAACTGTCCGGCGGGCAACGGCAGCGCGTGTTGATCGCGATGGCGCTGTCTCGCAGCCCGAAGCTGATCGTCGCAGACGAGCCGACGACCGCGCTCGACGTGACTGTGCAGGCGCAGATCATGGCGCTTTTGCTTCGGCTGCAGGAAGAACTCGGTTTCGCGCTGGTACTGGTATCTCACGACCTCGCGCTGGTATCCGACATCGCCGACCGGGTGGTCGTGATGTACGGCGGGCAGGTCGCCGAGACCGGGGCGACCGCGGCCGTCGTCGGTGCGCCGCAGCACCACTACACCCGCGGCCTGCTCAGCGCGGTGCTGTCGCTGGAGGAGAACGAAGCGAAGCTCACCCAGATCAAGGGTGTCGTGCCGGCACCGGCCGACTTCCCGCCCGGCTGCCGGTTCGCGAGCCGCTGTCCGGCCGCGCGCGGGCACTGCTTCGAGGTCGCACCTGAACCGGCGGGCGAAGGACATCTCGTGGCCTGCCACTACCCCGCGGAGAACCCGGTCGCGGCGATGGCGGAAGGAGTGCAGGCATGAGCCTCGTCGAGGTCGACGGTGTGCACGTGGTGCACAAAATCCGCGGGTCAGGCCTGTTCGGACATGACCGAGTCTATGCGCTCACTGACGCCACACTGGCCATCGCGAAGGGCGAAACTGTTGGCGTGGTCGGCGAATCCGGCTGCGGAAAGTCCACTTTGGCCAAAGTGCTGGTCGGGCTTCAGAAGCCCACCTCTGGCACGGTGCGCTACGCGGGCCAACCCCTGTCCGCATTGCGTCCGGCCGAACTGGGCCGCACGGTCGGCATGATCTTCCAGGATCCGTCGACCGCGCTGAACCGGCGGCTGCCGGTCGCGAAGATCCTGCGCGACCCGCTCGACGTGCATCAGGTTGGCACGGCCAGCGAACGCGCCGAACGGGTCCGGGAGCTGATGAACCTCGTCGGGCTCCCGTCCAGTGTGGCCGATGCGTTGCCGTCGCAGCTGTCCGGCGGACAGCGGCAGCGCGTGGCAATCGCCCGTGCCCTCGCGCTGCGACCGGCATTGCTGGTGGCCGACGAGCCGACGTCCGCTTTGGACGTTTCGGTGCGCGCGCAGATCCTGAACCTGTTGCTGGAACTGCGCGAACAGCTCGAGCTCGCGATGGTGTTCGTGTCGCACGACATCCAGACCGTGCGCCGGATGAGCGACCGCATCGTGACGATGTACCTCGGCCGGATCGTCGAACAGGCCCCGGCCGCCGAACTGCCGCACCACGCGCATCATCCCTACACCCGGGCGCTGTTCTCGGCGACGCCGAGCCTGCTGCACCCGGTGGAACCGATCGTCCTCAGCGGACCCGTGCCCTCGGCGACCGCGCCGCCGCCCGGCTGCCCGTTCCACACGCGCTGCCCCAAAGCCACCGACGAATGCTCCCTGGCCTTGCCACCGCAGTCCGGGCCGGACGAGCACACCTACCGCTGCATCCACCCAGAAATCGGAGTGACTGCCTCATGACTGCGCCCAAGTTCGCCGGCATCATCCCGCCGCTGTGCACGCCGTTCCACGACGATTTCACCGTGGACACCGCGTCGCTGCGGCGGCACATCGAATTCCAGCTCGACGCCGGCGTGCACGGGATCTTCGTGCTCGGATCGTCCAGCGAGGTCGCCTTCCTGCCCGACGACCAGCGGCGGATCACCGTCGAAACCGCGGTCGACCAGGTCGCCGGCCGGGTCCCGGTGCTCGCCGGCTGTATCGACATGACGACCCTGCGCGTCGCGGAGCACGTGAAGACCGCCGAAGCGGCCGGCGCGGACGCGATCGTGGTGACCGCGCCGTACTACACCCGCACGCACGTCGCGGAGATCGACCGGCATTTCCGGCTGCTGCACGAGCGGACGGCGCTGCCGATTTTCGCCTACGACATCCCGATGGCCGTGCACACGAAGCTCGACCGCGACATGGTGCTGAACCTCGCCGCGGACGGCGTTGTGGCCGGGCTCAAGGATTCCAGCGGCGACGAGGCCGGGTTCCGCCTGGTGCTGCAGCAGCGCCGGGAACGCGGCTTGGAGCACTTCGCCGTGTTCACCGGCTCCGAACTGCTCGTGGACGCCGCGCTCGCCCAGGGCGCGGACGGCGCGGTGCCGGGGCTCGGGAACGTCGACCCGGTCGGCTATGTGCTGATCTACGACCACTTCCGCGGCGGCAACCCGCAGGCCGCGCGGCGCGAACAGGAACGGCTGCTGACGCTGTTCAGCATCACCGACGTCGCCCCGCCGGACCGGATGGGCCGCGGTTCGGCCGCGCTCGGCGCGTTCAAGGCGTCGATGAAGATGCGCGGATTTATCGACAACGCGGTGATGGCACCGCCGCAACTCCCCCTCAACGACGACGAACTGCTGCAGATCAAGGGAAAGCTAGCGGAAGCGGGTCTCCTCTGATGGATCGGCTGTACTACGGCGGGGATTACAACCCCGAGCATTGGTCGCCCGACGTGTGGGCGGAAGATCTGAAACTGATGGCCGAGGCGTCGGTTTCGATGGTGACGGTCGGGATTTTCTCCTGGGCACAGGTCGAACCGCGACCCGGGGAATTCGATTTCGGCTGGTTCGACACGGTGATGGACAACCTCGCTGCCGGCGGGGTCCGGGCCTGTCTCGCCACTATGACGGCCTCTCCGCCGCCGTGGCTTTCGCATCAATATCCGGAAATTTTGCCGGTGCGCGCGGACGGCACGCGGCTGTCCGCCGGTGCGCGGCAGCAGTTCTGTCCGTCCAGTCCGGTGTTCCGCGAGCACGCCGCACGCTTGGTGGAACAGGTCGCCACTCGGTACGCCGGGCATCCGGCGCTGGAAATGTGGCACATCGGCAATGAGTTCGGCTGCCATATTCGGGCCTGCTACTGCGATGAGTCCGCTGTGGACTTCCGGCGCTGGCTCATCGAACGCTACGGCAGCATCGAGGCGCTGAACGAAGCCTGGAGCACGACTTTCTGGTCACAGCGGTACTCCGATTTCGCCGAGGTGCAGCCGCCGCGCGTCGCGCCGACCTTCCCGAACCCGGCGCAGCAGCTGGACTTCCACCGGTTCTCCTCCGACGCGTCGCTCGGCTGCTACCTCAACGAGCGCGAGGCGCTCGCCCGCATCACGCCGGACGTCCCGGTGACGACGAACTTCGTCGGCCGCGTGCAGAAGTCGCTCGACTGGCACCGGTGGGTGCCGCACGAGGACGTGGTGAGCCTCGACTCCTATCCCGACCCGCACGATCCGCGCTCGCACGTGGAAGCGGCGTTCGCCTACGACCTCGTCCGGTCCCTTAAGGACGGTCAGCCGTGGCTGCTCCTGGAACAAGCCCCGAGCGCGGTCAACTGGCGCACCCGCAACGGCCCGAAGCCGCCGGGAACCATGCGGCTGGACAGCTGGCAGGCGGTCGCCCGCGGCGCCGACGCGGTGCTGTTCTTCCAGTGGCGGCAGACCTCGGGCGGCGCGGAGAAGTTCCACTCCGCGATGGTGCCGCACGGCGGCCCGGAAACCCGCACCTTCCAGGGCGTCCGCGACCTCGGCCAGGAACTGGCCACGGTGCGGCAGCTCGCGGGATCCAGGGTGCGGACCGACGTCGCCTTCCTGCACGACTGGAACAACTGGTGGGCGCTGGAGCTGAACTCGCATCCCTCGGACGACCTCGACCAGCTCGAAACGCACCTCGCCCACTACGCGCCGCTGTTCGACGCGAACGTGACCTGCGACGTCCTGCATCCGGCGAAGGACCTTTCCGGGTACAAGCTCGTCGTGGTGCCCAATCTGTACCTGATGGACAGTGCGGTCGCGGCGAACCTCCGCTCCTATGTGGAGGGTGGCGGGCACCTGGTGGTCTCGTTCTTCTCGGGCATCGCCGACGAGAACGACCGGGTGTACACCGGCGGCTATCCCGCTCCGCTGCGCGACATTCTCGGTCTGCGCGTCGACGAATTCTGGCCGCTGCCCGAAGGCGGTTCCACGACCCTCGACCTCGACGGTGAGACTGTCGGCGCGACGATCTGGTCCGAATGGATCGAATCCGAAGGCGCGGACGTCGTCGCCACCTTCGCCGAAGGCCCGCTCGCCGGTCGGCCCGCCATCACGCGGCACGAGTTCGGCGCAGGCGTCGCGTGGTACCTCGGCACCCGGCCGGACGCGGACGTCATGCGCACGCTCTTCGACCGGATCACCGCCGATGCCGGAGTTTCGCCGGTGCTGCCCGGTCTGCCGGACGGCGTCCAGGCGATCGTGCGACACGGTGCGGACGACTATTTGTTCCTGCTCAACCACAACGCCGAAGCCGTCACTGTTTCCCTTCCTTCGCCCGGTACAGATTTGCTCACCGATCCCGCTCAGCCATCGTCCGAAGTGGAACTGGCCGCGCACGGCGCGGCCGTCCTTTCCGGACAGTTCGGAACGGAGACCAGATGAGAACCGCCCTTCGCGTGCTGCTGGCGTTCGTGCTGCTGGCTTTCCTCGCGCCCGCTTCAGCGCAGGCCGCCCCGCAGTTCGATCAGAAAGCGCTCTTCAACCCGCATCAGGAAACCGGATACGCCTGCTTCCGCATCCCAGCGATCGTCCGCAGCACACACGGCACGCTGCTGGCCTTCGCCGAGGGCCGCAAGGACAACTGCGGCGACACCGGCGACATCGATCTGGTGCTGAAGCGGTCGACCGACGGCGGCACCACCTGGTCGCCGTTGCAAGTGGTGAACCGCGGCGGCGGGGACACCCACGGCAACCCGGTGCCCATTGTGGACACCAAGACCGGCCGGATCGTCCTGATCACCACATACAACAAGGGTCGCACCGACGACAAGGGCTGCTCCGTGCCGTGCCCGCGCACGCCGCACTCGCAGTACAGCACCGACGACGGCCGCACCTGGTCCACGCCGGTCGACATCAGCGCGCAAGCGAAGCTGCCCGCGTGGGATTCCTGGTACGCCTCAGGTCCGGTGCACGGCATCCAGCTCCAGCACGGCCGGCACGCGGGCCGGCTCGTCTTCGGCGTGAACGCCGAACGCAGTGACGGCACCAATTCCGTCGAAAACTACGCTGGCCTCATCTACAGCGACGACGGCGGTTCCTCCTGGCACGTCGGCGCTGTCGACAACTACCTGCATCCCGTAGGCGGCACCTTCACACAAAAACCGTCGGAAGTCAGCGTCGTCGAACTGCCGGACGGCACCATTTACGCGGGCGGTCGCGAACAGAGCGGCACCGACATCGGCAACCGCGACTACGCCCTGAGCCGCGACGGCGGCGAGACCTTCTCCCAGCGCTTCACCACGATTCCCGATCTCGTGACGCCGATGGTGCAGGGTTCGCTGCTGCGCCTCGACCGTCCCGGCGGCAAGCGGATCCTCTTCGCCTCTCCCGCGGACACCGACCGGCGGCGCTGGATGACCATCCGTTCGTCCTATGACGACGGTCGCACGTGGGAAAACGCCGACCAGGGCACGCGGATCACCACGGACTGGTCAGGCTACTCCGATCTGGTCCAGCTGAGCGGCCCGCAGGACAAGAACGCGAAGATCGGCCTGATGTACGAGGGCGGCCCGGTGGACGCCCGCGACGAGATCCGCTTCGCCCGCTTCGACGAGAACTACCTCGGCTGGAAGCGCTCGCCTGGAGTGTCCACTCCGGACGTCGCAAGTGGACAGCCCGCGCGCGTGCTCGGCGATACCAGTACCGTCGCTGGCAAATTCGGCAAGGCTGTGGAACTGAAGAACGGCTTCGTCCGCGTCCCGTACTCGCCGGCGCAATTGGTCGGCTCCGGCGACTTCACCTTCTCTACCTGGGTTAAATACGGTGCTTCAAAAGACCCGCAGCCCATCCTGTGGCTGGGCGGAATGGGCTCGACCGCACCGCAGCTCTGGCTGCGCGCCGAACCCTCGTCACACCGGCTGATCGCGATGATGACCACCGCCGCCGGAAGCAAGTCGGTGACCACGCAATCGGCGTACGACGATCAGAAATGGCACCACGTGGCGCTCCAGCGTTCGGGCGGCCAGCTCCGGATCCTGGTCGACGGCGCGGTGGCGGCGTCCGGCCCGGACTCCCCGGGTTCGGTCACCCAGACCGCCTCGTTCCAGCTGTGGCTTGGTGAACGCCTCGACGGCGCGCAGCACCTGACCGGCGCACTGGACGACGCACGCCTCTACCGCCGCGCTCTGTCCACTTCGGAACTGACCACCGTCCGGGCCGGGAAACCAGTTTCGGGAGCGGTCATGGAGCTTCCCTTCGACCGGTAGTTCTTTCTGAAGCCGGGTGGTTCCCTTGCGGAGCCGCCCGGCTTCAGCCGTGGAACGCGAGATACGGCGCGATCCCGACCAGGACCGCGATCAGCGCGGCCTTGAGCGTCTTGGTCGGCAACGCGTGCGCGATCCGCCAGCCGATCAACACGCCCGCCAGCTCCGGGATCCCGACGATCGCCGCCAGCCGCCAGTCGACCGCTCCGTGCAGGACGTACCCGAGCGTCCCGACGCTGGCGATCACCACCGACTGCACCTGCGCCGCCGCGAGCGCCCCCAGCACCGGCATCCCGGCGACGACCAGCAACGGGACCGCGAGCATCGGCCCGCCGACCCCGACCAGCCCCGCCACCACCGCGACTCCCGCCCCGATCGCACCCGCGAGCGGCAGGCCGACCGCCCGCTCCCGCCCCTTCAGGCCGACGAACACCGCCACGACGAGCGCGAATCCGCCGAGCACGATTCCGAAGGCCTTTGTGGACACCCAGGAGTTGAGCAGTACTCCGAGCGGTGTGCCCACCACCGCGACTGCTGCGAGAACCCCCGCTACGCGCCGGGTTTCGGGCTCGCGCAACTGTCCGGAATGGACAAAGGCGGCGCTGCCGAGGATCCCGGTGGCCACGTGCGTGACGATCGCTGTCCCGGCTACTTGCGCTGGGGTGAGCGAGGTGAAGACGAACAGCCCGACGGTCGCGAGCACCCCGCCCGGCCCGACCGCGGTGATGCCGATCCCGGCGAGCAACCCGGTGACGATGAGCGCGGGGATCATTTCGGCTGCCTCCGGAAGTCGTTCTCTCGTCTGTGCTCCGCCGCGAGGTCGCCCGCACCTACCGGCGTGCGCCCGGTGCGTTGCCAGAAACCGCGGTGTGTCACCCGAATCACACCGCTCCGCGCTGCAAAGTCGCCCGCAACGTCAACCGATCCGCGCGAATGTGCAGCCACTCCGCGTCCACCGGCCGCCCGTCCGGCAACCGAGTCAGCCGATCCAGCGCGAAAACCGCGGTCCCCGGCGCGATCTCCAGCAACGCAGCCGTATCCGGCCCAGCCGACACCGCGTGGACCTCCACCTCCGCCCGTCCCAGCCGGATGCCGTTCGTCTCCTCCAGCAAGGCGAACAGATCCCGGTGCGCCAAATCCTTGTCCAGCAACGGAATCCCCAGATCCGCCACCAAGTACGTCGAGTCGAGCGACAACGGCACGCCGCCGAGCCGCCGGACGCGTTCCAGGTGCACGACCTTCTCCCCCGCCGCCAGGCCAAGCCGCTGCGCGACCGCGGGCGGCGCGGCGACCGTCTCGGCCGTTCGCACCCCATTCACGACCTCGCCGTGCCCTTCGAGCGCCTCCGCCAGCCCGGACAACCGGTCGAGGCCGTGGCCGTACTTCGGGCGCACCACCAGCGTCCCGACGCCCTGTCGGCGTTCGACGAGCCCTTCGTCCCGCAGCAGAGCGAGCGCTTCCCGCACGACATTCCGCGACGCGCCGAACCACTCGCCCAGCGCGCGCTCGCTCGGCAGCAACTCGCCGACCTCGCCCGAGACGATCCGCTGCCGCAGGCCGTCGGCCACCTGCCGGGCCCGTTCCGCCCTCCGCTGCATAGTCACCACGTCGGGGACGCTACCTGGATTTTGATTACGCCGAGGTTACGCCACCCCCATTGACCTGCGGAAACGCCGTGAGCAGCGGCAACGCGACCCCGCCGGCGCGTTCCGCCACCGCGGTCGGCGAGGGCGATCCCGCGCGGCTGACCGCCGAGCCGTGAGGGGAACCCTGACGGAATCTGATTCCCTCGGGGTTCCCCTCACGGACCTTTCAGCAAATGCTCCCCAGGCTCGACGTCCACCCCCACCACATCCCGTACTCGGCGAGGTTCCCCGCGTCGTTCAGGTGCACGTTGTCGGCCAGCCACGGGCTCGGGTTGGGCAGGTTCGCCGACCCGGCCGGCGGGATGTACTGCCGCAGATCGACCAGCGCGGTGCCCTTCTCGACCGCCGTCTGGTAGATCGACGTCGCGTACTGCGACCAGAAGTACTTCTGCGTCTGGCCGCCCCACGGGTTGGGCGTCCACTTCAGCTCGGCGTAGATCGACAGCAGGATGTCGACCCCGGGCCGGGCGGTGCGGATGTTGTCGATGACCTTGCCGAGGTTCGCCTTGAAGACCGCCGGGTCGGTCTGCGAGATCAGTTCGTTGCCGCCGAGGTCGACGAGGACCAGGTCGGGCTGGCGTTGCGTGAGGTCGGCGAGCGCGCCGGTCGTGTCGGGCCAGCGGCCGCCGGGGAGGTAGTCGGTGGCCATCGCGCCGTTGTGCGCGTAGTTCTTCGTCGTGGTGTTCCACTGGGCGTGGAGGTCGTTGGCGATTTTCGTGGTCCAGCCGTAGGCGGTCGGCGCGTAAGTGTCCGTAGTGGACTTGTAGCCCGTGGTGCCGTAACCGGTGTCGGCGGACGTGCCGAGGATCGCGACCTGCTCCTTCTTGGTGCACCAGGTGCTGGTCTGGCCCGCGTCGGCGGTGACGGCGGGCGACATCGCGATGCCGAGGCCGACCAGGGTCAGCAACGCCGCGATACGGGCTTTACGCATGGGGACCGGCCTTTCCGGAAGTGACGATCTGCGGATGTGTCGCCGCGACGGGCCCGCGCGTTACCGGTGTGCGGAAACAGAAACCGGGATGCGGGGAGCATCACGGTTCTGGCAGTCTCGAGGAGGTGAAGATCCTGTTCGCGTCCGCGCCCGGGTATGGGCTCACGCTGCCGCTGATCCCGGTCGTCTGGGCCGCCCGCGCCGCCGGGCACGACGTGCTGCTGGCCACCAGCGCCGAGATCGCCGAGGTGTCCGCGCGCGCCGGGCTGCCGGTCGTCGACGTGTTCCCCGGCCGCGACATCTGGACCGACCTGCTGGCCACCGTCAAGGACGGCGCCGCGCCGGATCCGGACGAACCCGAGGAGTACCGGATCGCGCGGCAGCACCAGGGTCCGTTCGGGCTCTTCACCGCCGCTATGACGGCGGGCACCATCGAAGCGGGCCGGGCATTCGGCGCGGACCTCGTCGTCTACCCGTCCGACCACGGCACCGGCGCCCTCGCCGCGGCCGCGCTCGGCGTGCCCGCGCTCGAGGTCGGCAACCGGATCTCGTGGTCGGCCCGGGACCTCTCGTGGCGCACCGAGCACGCCGACTTCCTGGACAGCGACCTCGTCACGCTGATGCGCGAGAAGCTCGGCATCGGGGACGCGCCGGTGAACGTCATCGCCCGGATCGACCCGCGCGCGCCGAGCATGGGCGGCCTGCGCGCGGACGAGGAGCCCGCCGACGAACGCGACGGCGCGCCGTGGTGGCCGATGCAGTTCGTGCCCTACAACGGCGGGTCGGTGCTGCCGGAGTGGGCGCTGCGGAAGCCGGAACGGCCTCGGGTGGCGGTCACGCTGGGCACGGTCGTGCCGGCGATGTCGGGGATCAGCAGCCTCAAGGTGGTGCTCGACGCGCTCGGCGGGATGGACGTCGAGGTCATTCTCGCGTCGGGCACAGCTGATGTGAGCGAACTGGGCGAGCTTCCGGAGAACGTCCGCTCGGTGGGGTATTTGCCGCTGTCGGTGTTCTTGCCGGAGTGTTCGGCGATTGTGCATCACGGCGGATCCGGGACCACTGCCGCGCCGCTGTTCTACGGAGTGCCGCAACTGGTGCTGCCCAGTTTCGCGGACAATCCGATGTCGGCGGAGCGGGTGGTCGAGCGGGGCGTCGGGCTGAGCCACGATCCGTCTACTGTGGACGTCGAGACGCTGGGGAAGCTGGTGCGGCAACTGCTCGAAGAGGATTCGTTCGCCGCGGCCGCCGCCGAGGTGCGCAAGGAGATCGCCGGGCAACCGAGCCCTTCCGACGTCATCGCGCGCGCCGTCGCCGCACTGGGCTGAACCGGGTTCGTCACCGGGGGCCGGGCGCGGTGTACCGGGCCCGGCCGAAGCCCAGGATCAGGTAGCCGATGATCGAGAACACGAACAGGCCGAAGAACCCGAAGACGCCGCTCTTGCCGAACGCCCTCGCGATGTCGAGCGACACGACGATCACGACCACGAGATTGACCAGCGGGACCAGCAGCAGGAGCAGCCACCACCCGGAACGGCCGGCGACCTTCAGCCAGACGTAGACGTTGTAGATCGGGATGATCGCCGCCCACCCGGGGTATCCCGCCTTGGCGAAGACCCGCCACAGCGCGACGATGGCGAGAACTGTGACCACTAATCCGGCAGAACTGAAGCCGAGTGCCGGGTTGAACGAGGTCTCGTGGTTCACGGTGCGGGAGTCCTTTGCGCAGTGCCTGCCGGATGCGCGACTTTAACGTCGCGGGGCCGACACGGCAGGACAGAACCGGGCCGCGTTTCATTCACTGACCGAATGTGCCTGACTGTCGGGACAACAGGGCAGCGAAACCCGTCCGCTAGATCGCGGTTTCTCCCTTGCCCAGCACCACAATCCCGAAATCGCTCACGTGGTAGTGCCCGCGATCCCGAGCCAGATCCACCCCGATGTGCGCACCCGGCGGCACAACGACGTTCTTGTCCAGGATCGCCCGCCGCACCACCGCCCCGCGGCCGACTCGCGCACCGTCCAGCAGCACCGAACCCTGCACCACAGCGCCGTTCTCGATGAAGACGTCCGGCGACAGCACCGAATCCACCACCTGCGCACCGGAAATGATGCAGCCGTTGCTGACGATCGACTGGGTCGCCGTGCCGCCCTCCACGAACTTAGCCGCCGCGCGCTGGCCGGGGTGGGCCAGGATCGGCCATTTCCGGTTGTACAGGTTGAAAATCGGCTGCGTTGAGATCAGGTCGGTGTGCGCGTCGTAATAGCTGTCGATCGTTCCGACGTCGCGCCAGTAGCCGTGGTCCCGGCCGGTTTCGCCGGGCACCACATTGCCGTTGAAGTCGTAAACCGCGGCCTCGGATTTCTCCACCAGCGCCGGGATGATGTCGCGGCCCATGTCGTGTTTGGACGCCGGGTTCTTGGCGTCCGCGTGCAGCGCGTCGAGCATCACCTGCGTCGTGAAGACGTAATTGCCCATCGACACATACGATTCGTCCGGCGAATCCGGCAGGCCCGGCGGGTCCTCGGGCTTTTCCAGGAACGCGTCGATCTTCGTCCCGTCCTCGGTGCTGATCACGCCGAACGAACGGGCCTCCGCGCGCGGCACGCGGATTCCGGCGACCGTCACGCCCGCGCCGGACGCGATGTGCGCGTCGATCATCTGCCGCGGGTCCATCCGGTAGATGTTGTCCGCGCCGAACACCGCGATGTACGCGGGCGATTCGTCGTGCACCAGATTCAGGCTCTGGTGGATGGCGTCCGCGCTGCCCTGGAACCAGCGCGGGCCGAGCCGCTGCTGCGCGGGCACCGGCGTGACGTACTCGCCGGTCAGCGACGACAGCCGCCACGTCGTCGAGATGTGCCGGTCCAGCGAATGCGATTTGTACTGCGTCAGCACGCAGATCCGGCGGATCCCGCCGTGCACCAGGTTGGACAGCACGAAGTCGATCAGCCGGTGCACGCCGCCGAACGGGACCGCGGGTTTCGCGCGGTCGGTGGTCAGCGGCATCAGCCGTTTGCCCTCGCCGCCGGCGAGGACGATTCCCAGCACATCGGATCCGTCGATCACGAAACCCTCCCGCACGCCTCGTAAACCCCGACCGTCGCGGCGGCGATCGCTGCCCAGCCGAACTCTCCCACCGCGCGGTCCCGCCCGGCGAGGCCCAGCCGGGTGGCTCGGTCCCGATCGGCGGCGAGGTCGTTGATCCCGCGCGCGAGCCCGGCCTCGAAAGCGCCGGGCTCGTTCTCGTCGTAATGCACCAGCACCCCGGTCTCGCCGTCGGCGACCACCTCCGGGATGCCGCCGACGTCGCTGGCCACCACCGCGGTGCCGCACGCCATCGCCTCCAGGTTCACGATGCCGAGCGGCTCGTAAACCGACGGGCACACGAACACCAGCGCGTGCGTCAGCAGCTGGACGACTTCGGCGCGCGGCAGCATTTCCGGGATCCAGTGCACGCCGGACCGTTTTTCCTGCAGGTCCGCGACAAGCCCGCGGAACTCCGAGTCCAGCTCCGGCGTGTCCGCGCCGCCCGCACACAGGATCAGCTGCACGTCTTCGGCCAAGGCGGCCCCGGCGCGCACGAGATGCGGCACGCCCTTCTGCCGCGTGATCCGTCCGACGAACAACGCGTACGGCCGGTTCGGATCGATGCCGTGCTTCTCGAGCACATCGGTGCCGGGATCGGGTTGGTACAGCTCGGTGTCGATGCCGTTGCGCACCACGTGCACCCGCGCCGGGTCGACGTTCGGGTACGCGGCGAGCACGTCGCGCCGCATTCCCGAGCTGACCGCGATGATCGCGTCCGCCGCCTCGTAGGCGTCGCGCTCGATCCACGACGACACGCGGTAGCCGCCGCCGAGCTGCTCGGCTTTCCACGGCCGCAGGGGTTCGAGCGAATGCGCGGTGATGACGTGCGGGATGCCGTGCGCGAGCTTCGCCAGATGGCCGCCGAGGTTCGCGTACCAGGTATGACTGTGCGCGAGATCGTGGCCGGCGAGCGCGTCGGCCATCGAGACCGCGATGTCCATCGTGGCGAACGCGGGCTGGGCGTACCCGTGCGCGTCGCGGTGCCCGTGCGCGCCGTCCGGGCGGTCAGGGCCCCAGCAGTGCACGTCAAGGTCGACCAGCGACCGCAGTTCCCGTGCCAGGAACTCGACGTGCACCCCCGCTCCCCCGTACACGTCCGGCGGATACTCCCGGGTGAGCAGGCCGACCTTCATGCGTCGACCCTAGACGTCCCCACCGGCCGCACGCAGTACGGAAAGCGGGCGAATCCGGTTCGCCGCTCAGTGTTCGCGCAGTCCCACCACGACTGTTGCGCCTAGTTCGTCATCTTCTTCGACGGACGCGGCCAGCCCGGCCCGGCGCACCTCGGCGACAGCGGCGGCCGATTGGCGTTCGCTGGCCTCGAAAAGCACGTGCCCGCCCGGCGCGAGCCACGTCGGAGCCTCGGCGACGACACTACGGAGCACGTCGAGACCGTCGGCTCCCCCGTCGAGCGCGACGCGGGGTTCGTGGTCGCGCGCCTCGGGCGGCATGAGCGCGACGTCGCCGGTCGGGACGTACGGGACGTTCGCGATCAGCACGTCGATCCGGCCGCGCAAACTGGACGGAAGCGGGGCGTAGAGGTCGCCTTGGTAGACCTCACCAGGCACGTTCTGCCGAGCGCAATCGACGGCGGCGGGTTCGACGTCGGCGGCGTGCAGCTCGATTCCGGGCACCTCGGCCGCGACCGTTGCGCCCAGTGCACCGGAACCACAGCACAGATCGAGCACCACTGCTTTATCGTGCGCGAACCCGATGGCCAGCCGCACGAGCAGTTCGGTGCGGTGCCGGGGCACGAAGACGCCCGGCGCGACGACGAACCGGCGGCCGGCGAACTCCGCCCAGCCGAGGATGTACTCCAGCGGTTCCCCGGCGACCCTCCGCTCGACCATCCCGGCCAGGTCGCCCGGTTGGCCCAGCAGAAGGCGAGCCTCGTCCTCGGCGAAGACACACCCGGCGGCCCGCAAGCGCGCGACGACCTCGGCGAAATCCATTACGCCTCCACCTGGTCGTGGGCTCGTGCGTGTTTATGCCGGTCAGAACCGGCATTGCCGCTCACGAGCCCTACGGCACCACGACGACGGGCCAGGTCGCGGCGCGCACCAGCCGGTTGCCGACCGAGCCGACGAGCCGGTGCCCGCCCTGTTCGGACGCGCCGACCACGACCATGTCCGCGTTCACCTCCTGCGCGGCCTGGCGCAGTTCGGGGAACGTCTCGCCGCGACGGACCACGAACGTGACCGGCACCTGCAGGTCGGCCGCCCGGTCGCGCAGTTCCGCGCGCAGCTGCTCGATCTCCTCCTCGAAGGTCTGCTGCTGCACGTCGACGACCGCGGCCGCGGCGAGCCCGGTCCACACCGTCGGCGCGGCCACGTACACCACGACCAGCCGCGCGCGCTGCCTCCGCGCGAGGCCGCCGCCGTAGGCCGTCGCCCGCAGCCCGGTCGGCGACGTGTCCGCTCCGACCAGGATCACGCGCGGTCCGTCGGTGCCCCGTTCGTACGGGCCCGGGTCCCAGCTGGGTCCGTATTCCTCGACCAGTTGCTCCACCCGGCCCATTATGTCCGGGGCGCCGGAACCCGCCCGGTCGCGCCCGTTGCCGGCGCGGAAAACGCCGCAAGAAAATTCCCACCTGGTTGGATTTCCGGTCTTTCGGAGTACCCCAGGCCTCTCTTGCCTGGTAGCGTCCCCGCAACCTGAACACGCGTCCGGGAAGGACCGGGGAGCCCACACGCGTGCGGCGGCGAGGCGGATCGCGATGCGAGACGATGTAGTCGAGGCGAGTGCGGTGGTCGGGCACTCGCCCGAACAGGTGTGGCAGATCGTCGGCACCCCGGAGCTGTACCCGAGGTTCGTCCCGGCGATCAGCTGGTGCGAGGTCACCGTGCCCGCCGAACGCGGCCGCGGCCCGCACTGCCTGATCCGGCTGGCCCCGGACCGGGAGACCATGGTCGAGGGCACCATCCACGCGGCGGTGTACCGGCCGGGCGAGCACGTCGTCTGGTGCGGGCTGCCGGACGAGCGGACCTGGGTGTCGGTCGAACTGCGCCCGGTCCCGCGCGGCGGCACCGAGATCGTGCTGCGGATGATGCTCCCGTCGCTGCCGCCGGAACACTCCGGCCTGCTCGCGCGCGGGACGGTGAAAGGCCTGCTCAAGCAGCTGTCGAAGCGGATCGGGCAGCAGCTGTCCGGTCTGCCCGGCGACCCGCCGGAGCACGAGCCGGCGACTGCGCTGCGCACGGCGAACACGCTGGTCCGCGCGGGTGTGCTGGCCGCCGGACGGCCGGACAAAGTGGTCAAGCAGCTCAGTTCGTTCGCCCGCTGGGGCGCGACGCTGGCCGGCGGGTACCTCGCCGCGACCGCCCGCGGCGCCGACGACGTCGCGGTGCACGACGAGCGCAACTCCCGCACCTTCGGCGAGATCGACGAGCGCAGCAACCAGCTGGCCAACGCGCTGGCCGCGCTCGACGTGGAGGCTGGTTCGCGGGTCGCGCTGATGTGCCGCAACCACGCGGCGATGGTCGAAGCGTTCGTCGGATGCAGCAAGCTCGGCGTCGACGTTGTCCTCCTCAACACCGGTCTCTCCCCCGCCGCCGTCGAAGAAGTGCTCACGCAACACCCGCCCGCCGCGGTCCTGGCCGACGACGAGTTCGCGCCGATCATCGCGTCGGTGCCCGGCGAATTCCCGCGCGTGAGCACGTGGGACGACGCCGACCAGGGCTACCGCACGCTGGACGAACTGCTCCAGGACGCCCCCACGACGCGGCCGAAGCCGAGCGAACGCGAAGGCCGGATCGTCGTGCTGACTTCGGGCACCACCGGTGCTCCGAAGGGCGCGCGCCGTCCGACGCCGAAGGGCGTGAGCACGTCGGCGACCGTTTTGTCGCGAATCCCGTTGCGGGCCAGGGACAAGATCGCCGTGGCCGCCCCGCTGTTCCACAGCTGGGGACTGGCCGCGATGCAGCTCGGCATGGCGCTGCGGGCGGAACTGTCGCTGATCCGCCGGTTCGACGCGGAGCACACGCTGCGCACGATCGCAGAACACCGCTGCGACGCGCTGTTCGCGGTGCCGATCATGCTGCAGCGGATCCTCGACCTGCCCGAACGCGTGCGCAACCGGTACGACCTGTCGTCGCTGCGGATCGTGGCGAGCAGCGGATCGGCGATGCCGGGCGCGTTCGTGACGTCGTTCATGGACACCTTCGGCGACGTCCTCTACAACTTCTACGGCTCCACCGAGGTGTCGTGGGCGAGCATCGCCGACCCGGCGGACCTGCGCGCCGCGCCGACGTCCGCCGGCCGCTGCCCGCCCGGCACCCAGGTCGCGATCCTGGACGAGGACCGCCGCCCGGTCCCGCCCGGCGACGAGGGCCAGATCTTCGTCGGCAACGACATGCTCTTCGACGGCTACACCAACGGTTCCAGCGTCCCGCGCGCCCACGACCTGATGGCCACCGGCGACGTCGGCTACCAGGACGCGTCCGGGCGGCTGTTCGTGACCGGGCGGGCCGACGAGATGATCGTGTCCGGCGGCGAGAACGTGTTCCCGCGTCCGGTCGAGGAGGCTTTGGCCGCGCTGCCCGGTGTTTCCGACGCGGCTGTGGTCGGTGTTCCGGACGACGAGTTCGGCCAGCGCCTTGCCGCGTATGTCGTGCTCCGCCACGGCGCGCGCATGCATGCCGAGGACGTCCGGCACTACATCCACCAGAAACTCGCCCGGTTCGCGGTGCCGCGCGACGTCTACTTCGTACCGGAGCTTCCCCGCAACGCGACCGGGAAGATCGTCAAACGCCTCCTCAACGACGACCTCTGGCCGATCACCCAGGGATGACTCAAAGCCTGGCCAGCTGCCCCTGCGGCCCAGGACTCGACGCCGCCGCCGTAACGCTGAACCGGCCCGGTCCGAAGGTTTCCTCGCCGGTCGGGCCGGACGAGATCTGCCGGATGCTCGCGCTCAGATCAGCCTCGACCCCGCCGGGGAGCTTCAGCCGGATCAGGAACGGCAGCACCAGTCCCACGACCATGAGCCCGACGAGCACCGGCGTGAGCGTCGTCAGCATGACGCCGGTGATCTTGTCGGACAAGAAGAACGCGACCCACAACGCGATCAGCGCGGCGATCCCGACGGCCACCACGATGACGCTGCCCGCCGTGCTGCTCCGCGTGATCCGCAGGCTTTCCTCCATGATCTGCAGGCTGCGCTGCGCCTCGACGTTCCCCGGATCGAGTTTCACGCACCGCCGCAGATCACGGATCGCCTTGCGCCGCTGCATCGGCTTCGCCGGGAAATCCCCGGCGGACTCGGCCAGCTTGTACCGCGCGACCGCGGCGACGAAATACGGCTCAGCTTCGTTCGAGGCAAGAGAAATCGCCTCCTGCGCGCGAGCGAGCGCGTCGGCGTGGAACTGCCTGCCCTGGGTGGCGTCGCCGCGTTCGATGAGCAATTTGGCCACTGCCACCAGCAACTGCCACCGCGGCAGGTCACAGTCGTTGCGGCGCAACGCTTGCTGCAGCACGTCCTCGCCCTCGACAAAATCCCCAGCCGACCGCATCAGCGCGACCGCGAGCCCGAGACTCGCGCTCCCGTTGGCCGGATCGATCTGCCGCGCCTGCCGGAAATGCCGCGCGGCGCCGGCACTGGGTTTGCCCGCCGGATCGTCGATTCCCCGCTGCAGATGGAGATATCCGAGTTCGACGTGCGCCTGCGCGTCGAACCAATCGCGTTCCAGCGCCGCGTTGAGGTGGGTTTCCGCCTCGTCGAACCGGCCGAGCTGCGAGTAAAGCGCGCCGAGATCGACGTAGCTGGCGTGATGGTGATCCAATTCGATCGCACGGCGGAAATGCTGTTCCGCCTGCGCGAACTGCCGCCGCTGGTAATTCAGGACCCCGAGGCAGGTGTGCGCGGCGTAATACTGCTTGTCCTTTTCCAGCACGGAAAAACACAGCTTCTCGGCTTCGTCGCGACGCTGCGGCGTAGCCTGCCGAACCAGGCACCAGGCGAGCCCGAACTCATAGTCGGCACTGTCCGGTTCCTTCTCGCAAGCAATGCGGAACCGCTCTTCCGCGGCCGGGTAATCCCCTGCCGCGAACCGGATCCAGCCCGATTGCGCCGCGGTTTCGGCTTCCTCGCTGGAATCCCTCGCGTCGGCCCGCAGCAGCGCGAGCTGCTGACCGGCTTCGTCCAGCCGACGGCTGTCGTGGTAAATCCAGACGAGTTCCTCCCGCAGCGACCGGTTCCACGGCATCCGTTCCAGCGCCTCGGCGACGCCGCGCTCAGCCTCGTCGAACCGGCGCAGCGACCGGAGCGCGGCAGACCGTCCGGTGATCGCGTCGACGAGGAACGGATCGATCCGCAGCGCCCGTTCGAACCAGGCGAGGCTCTCCTCGTACTTGAGCTGCCCGTCGTGGAGCAAACCCATCTCGACGAGCAGATCCGGCTCGTCCGGACGCCGGTCGACCGCTTCCTTCGCCGCCGCTTCGGCCTCCTCGAAGCGGCCGCGATACCGCAGCGCGATCACCCGCCATTCCAGCGCCTCCTCGTCGAGCGGATCCACGTCGAGGGCTTGCCGGAGGCTGTCGAGAGCCGGTTCGAAATGACCCTCCTCGTCCAGCACGAACGCCCGTTCCACCAGCAGCCCGGGTTCGTCCGGCCGGAGCGCGACCGCTTCGGCGAGCGCCGCGCGGGCTTCGCCGAACCTCCGCAGCCGGCGCAGCGCGTCCGCGCGCAGTCGCAGCGCCGCGGCATCCCGCGTATCGACTTCCAGCGCTCGCTCGTACCACCGGATCGCCTCCGGGACGTTCTCCCGGCCGCGGCAGAGCGCCGCCATCCGCGTCAAGGCGGCCACGTTGTCCGGCTCCCGATCGAGCACCGCCCGCGCGCGGGCCTTCGCCTCTTCGAACCGCCGGAGCCCGGAGCACACCGACGATTCGGCCAGCAACGCCCAGGCGTATCCCGGCTCGACCTCCTGCGCCCGGCGAAACCACCCCAGCGCTTCCTCGTACCGGCCTTGGTCGTGCTGCACCCAGCCTCGCTGCACCAGGAGCCCCGGTTCGTCCGGCCGTCGCCCGATCGCCTCCTCCGCCGCCGCTTCGGCCTCCTCGAACCGGCGCAACCGGCGCAGCGAGGCCACTCGCTCGGCCAGCGCGGGCCGGTATTCGGGATCGAGGTCCAGCACCCGTCCGCACCACTCCAGCGACTCCTCGAACCGAAACCGGCCGGTCGCCAGCCACACCCGTTCCATCAGCACGCCCGGTTCGTCCGGACAGTGCCGGACCGCTTCTTCGAACACCGCTTCGGCCTGGTCGTACCGCCGCAGCGAAACCAAGGCCGTCAGCCTCGACCGCCAGGCCCAGGCGTGCCCCGGCTCGAGGTCCGCGGCCCGCCGGAACCACTCCAGCGCCTGCTCGTACTCGTACTGGTCACCATGGATCCAGCCGCGCTGCACCAGCAGTCCCGGGTCTTCGGGACCGCGGCCGAGCGCGGCCTTCGCGACCGCTTCGGCCTCGGGGAAACGACGCAGCGCCCGCAGCGCCTCGATCTTCGACTGCAGCGCGACCCCGTGCTCCGGATCCAGCTCCAGCGCCCGGTCGTACCGGCCGAGAGCCTCCTCGTGCCGGAGCAGGTCTCCGGCGACCCAGCCGAAGGTCACCCAGCGGCCGGGGTCCTCCGGGTACCGGTCGGCAGCCTCTCGCGCGACTTCCTCGGCTGCTTCGAACCGCCGCAGCCGCCGAAGCGCGAAGATCCGGCCTTCCAAGGCATCGACGTCTCCGGGGTCGACCGCGCTCGCCCGTTCGGCCCAGCTCAACGCCTCCTCGAAGCGGTAGCGGTCCTCGGCCGTCTCGCTCGCCCGCAACAGGAAATCCACGTCGTCCGGGTACTGGCCGGCTCCTTCCTGTGCGGCTGCCGCTGCCTCGGCGAACCGCCGCAGCTTCCGCAGCAGGCTCAGCCGCGACAGCAACGCGGCCTTGTTCCGCGGCTCGACCGCCAGGGCGCGGCCGATCCAGTCCAGCGCCTCCTCGATCCGAGACTGGTCCTCGGCCAGCGCGCTGCCCTCCGTCAGCAGGTCAGGATCGTCCGGCCGGATTTCGAGCGCCTCTCGCAGCGCGGCCTCGGCTTCGCCGAACCGCTCCAGCAGCCGCAGCCTCCGCACCCGCCACCAGAGCGCCCCGCCGTGCCGCGGCGCGATCTCCAGCGCCCGTCCGAACCAGGTCAGCGCCTCCTCGCCGCGGTCGCCCTCCTCAGCCGCCCAGCCTCTGGCGAGCCACAGCCGCGGCTCGCGAGGACGCAGGTCGAGCGCCGCCTTGGCCGCGTCCTCCGCCTCGTCAGCCCGGCCCAAGCTGGAGAGGGTGTTCACCCGCAACCGCAACGCCCACTCGCTCCGGGGATCGACCTCCAGCGCCCGCTCGCACCAAGCCAGCGCTGCCTCGTCGCGGTCGCGTTCGTCCTCCAGCCAGCCCATCGTCGTCAGCGGATCCGGCTCTCCCGGATGCCGCTCGATCGCCTGCCGGCCCGCCGCCTCCGCGTCCTCGTAACGTTTCAGCGAAGCCAGCACCATCACTCGCCAGCGCTTCGTGTCCACGCGTCCGGGATCGGCCGCCAAAGCCCGTTCGAACCACGGCAGCGCGCCTGCCCAGTCCTCTCGGTCGCAGCACACCCGCGCCCGCGCGTACAGGATCTCGGCGTCATCCGGGAACCGGACCAGCCCAGCTTCAGCTGCTTCCGCAGCCGCTTCGAACCGGCGAAGCTGGCTCAACGCCGCCACCTGCCAGGCAACCGCCAGCGCCGGAGACCGCGGGCAGCGCACCGCGCGTTCGAAGGATTCCAGCGCCTCTTCCCGGCGATACTGGATCAACTGCACCTTGCCCAGCGCGATCCACCGCGCCGGGTCGTCCGGGAAGTCCCGCACCGCCTGGCGGCCCAGTTCCTCGGCCTCGTCCAGCCGCCAGTCGTCGCTCAGCCGGTCGATCGCCTCGGCGGTGGCCGGTTCCGTCACTGGAGTCCCTTTCCTTCGCAAAGCCCGCGCACAGCATGCCCCGTCCGGACGGGTTCTGTCTGCCGATCCGCGGTCACGGTCCGAGCGCGCGCCCAGCCGCCCGTCCCACCGCCTCCGCCACCGCGGCCAGCGACGGCGAATCGAGCTTCCACTGCTGCCAGTACAACGCCACGTCCACCGCCCGGTCCGGCGCGAGATCGACCAGTTCCCGTCCGGACCGCTGCAGGTCCGGCACCATTCCCCAGCCCAGCCCAGCGGCCACCGCGTCCACAAAGGACACCGACGCCGGGATGTAGTGCCGGACCCGGCTCGGCAGCTTGCGCCGGGTCAGCCGACGCAGGAACCGGTCCTGCAGATCGTCTTTCCGGTCGAACAGGACCGCGGGCGCGGCGGGGAGCCGCTCCGCCAGCGGGCCGCCGTCCAGCCAGCGCCGCACGAATTCCGCCGACGCCACCGCGTGGTACCGCATCGTGCCGAGACGGCTGACCGTGCAGCCCTGCACCGGCTGCGGCGTCGCCGTGATCGCGGCCATCACCAGCCCCTCGCGCAACAGGGCGGCGGTGTGGTCCTGGTCGTCGCTGCGCAGGTCGAATGAGACCGGCGGCTCGGCGGGGACCTCTTCGAGCGCGGACAGGAACCAGGTGGCCAGCGAGTCCGCGTTGACCGCGATCGGCAGCGTCGTCGGCAGGCCGGGACCGCCGAGGCCAAGCTCCGCGCGTGTGTCCGCTTCGAGCCGGGTCAGCTGCCGCGCGAACCGCACCAGCACCTCTCCGGATTCGGTGAGCCGCACGGGTTTCGACCGCAGCACGAGCACCCGGCCGATCCGCTGTTCCAGCGCTTTCACCCGCTGGCTCACCGCGGGCGGCGTCACGTGCAGCACCGCCGCGGCGCGGTCGAACGACTGCTCGTCCACCACCGCGAGCAAGGTGCGGACCTGGTCGAGCGGAAGATCGGACATCACGATCGCTTATCTTAGTTCAGAATCTTTACCTGGATTAATGCTCGCTCCCGCTCTTAACGTCGGCGGGGTGATCGCTGCTCTCACCGCCGGATTCGGCACCGGCATGTCCCTCATCGTCGCCATCGGCGCGCAGAACGCCTTCGTGCTCCGCCAAGGACTGCGCGGCGGCCTCGTCGTGCCGGTGATCCTCGTGTGCACGCTGTCCGACGCGGTCCTCATCGCCGCCGGGGTGAGCGGGATCGGGGCGGTACTGCAGCGGTGGCCGTCCGGGATCAAGGTGATCGCGATCGTCGGCGGGCTCTTCCTTGTGGGGTACGGGATCCTCGCCGCGCGCCGCGCCTTCCGCCCGGGCACGCTGACCGTCTCCCCCGCAGACCTCACCTCGCCGAAGCGCACGCTCCTCACCTGTCTCGCACTCACCTGGCTCAACCCGCACGTCTACCTCGACACCGTTCTCCTCGTCGGCTCCGTCGCAGCCGGACACGGCGACAGCCGCTGGCTGTTCGGCATCGGCGCGGTGGCCGCGAGCGCGGTCTGGTTCAGCGCGCTCGGCCTCGGCGCGCGGCGGCTGTCCGACGTCTTCGCCCGCCCCGCGGCCTGGCGGATCCTGGACGGCGTGATCGCGGCGACGATGATCGCGCTGGGTGTCGCCCTGCTCCTGCGACAGGGATGAATCGGCAGGCTTCCGGCGAACAAGACATTTAGCGTTGCTAATGACTCTGAGTCAGAGCTAAGTTGGCGGCATGCCCGCACCCCGGATCGACCTCGCCGAACGCGTTCTCACCGCCGTGCTGGGCGTACGCCGGGTCGTGCGTCGCCGGGTGCGCGCCGAACTGCCCGGACCGCATCTGCCCGGCTCGCAGGTGGAACTGCTGCGCGTGGTGCACCGGAATCCGGGCATCGGGGTCGCGGCGGCGGCCCGGGAGCTGAGCCTGGCCGGGAATTCGGTGAGCACGCTCGTGAACGTGCTCACCGACGCCGGTCTGCTGCGCCGCGAAGTCGACCCAGCCGACCGCCGGGCCGCGCGATTGCAGCTCACCGACGCGGCCCGGGACCGAATGGCGGCATGGCGGCGTACCCGCATCGGCCTGGTTTCCGCCGCGCTCAGCCAACTGTCCGAAGAGGACACCTCGGCGATCGTCGCCGCGCTGCCCGCTCTCGAACGGCTTACTGCGGCGCTCAAGGAGGACACATGAGCGAACCGGCTGTCCGCTGCACTGGCTTGCGGCATGCCTTCGGGACCACCGTCGCGGTCGACGGCGTGGATCTCGCCATCGAAGCCGGCGAAGTCTTCGGTCTCCTCGGCCCGAACGGAGCCGGGAAAACCACCACGATCCGGATGATCACGACGCTGCTGCCCGTCTCCGCGGACCGCATCAGCGTGTTCGGACTCGACGTCGCCCGCCGCCGGATGGCCGTCCGCAGGCTGATCGGTTATGTCCCGCAACAGCTTTCCGCCGACGGCGCGCTCACCGGCCGCGAGAACGTGTCGCTGTTCGCCCGGCTCTTCGACGTCCCACGGGCTCAACGCGCTTCACAAGTGCGCGAGGCACTGGAACTGGTCGGGCTGGAGAGCGAGGCGGACCGTCCGGCCGCGCGGTACTCCGGCGGCATGATCCGGCGCCTGGAACTGGCGCAGGCGCTGGTCAGCTCGCCCCGGCTGCTGATTCTCGACGAGCCGACCATCGGACTCGACCCGGTGGCGCGTTCGGCGGTCTGGGAGCGGATTTCCGAGATCCGCGCCAAAACCGGGATGACGGTGCTCGTCACGACCCATTACATGGACGAGGCAGAGCAGTACTGCGACCGCGTCGCGCTGATGCACACCGGCCGGATCCGCGCGCTCGGCACCCCGGCCGATCTCGAAGCCGGGCTCGGCCCGGAGTCCACTTTGGACGACGTCTTCCGGACCGTCACCGGGAACGCGCTCGACACAGGAGGGATCCGCGATGTCCGTGCCGCTCGCCGCACCGCCCGCCGTCTCGGCTGACCCCGGCCCGCTGGGACAGCTGCGCGTGCTGTTCGCCCGGATCGGCGCGATGTGCCTGGTGGAACTGCAGAAACTCCGCCGCGACCAGACCGAACTGCTCACCCGCGCGATCCAGCCCGCGCTGTGGCTGCTCATCTTCGGCGAAACGTTCACCCGGCTGCGCGCGATCCCGACTGGATCCGTGCCGTACCTCGACTATCTCGCGCCGGGGATCCTCGCCCAGTCCGCGCTGTTCATCTCCATCTTCTACGGCATCCAGATCATCTGGGAGCGCGACGCGGGCGTCCTCGCGAAGCTGCTCGTCACCCCAACACCGCGCGCGGCGCTCGTGGCGGGCAAGGCGTTCGCCGCCGGAGTGCGCGCGCTCGTGCAGGCGTTCATCGTGGTGATTCTCGCCGCGTTGCTCGGCGTCGGGCTCACCGCGAATCCGTTGCGGCTGCTGGGCACCGCGGCGGCCGTTGTGCTCGGTTCGGCCTTTTTCTGCTGTCTTTCGATCGTTATCGCCGGTTTGGTGCTTTCGCGCGAACGGCTGATGGGCATCGGCCAGGCGATCACGATGCCACTGTTTTTCGGGTCCAACGCGCTCTATCCGGTGAACCTGATGCCGTCCTGGCTCAAGGTGCTGAGCCACGCGAACCCGCTCAGTTACCAAGTCGATGCTTTGCGGGGACTCTTGATCGGCACCCCTGCGAACCTCGGAGCCGACTTCGGCGTCTTAGTGGGTGCGACCGCGTTGGCGATCGCGGTCGCTTCGGCTCTGCTCGGAAGGTTGGCTCGATGAAACACCCTCGTCCGCACACCGGTTTCTCACGAGGACAGGCATAACGTGGGAACCGTGTCTCGTCGCAGGGGGATAGCCCCGTTCCTCGGATTGTGCGTGCTGGCCGGGATTCTCGTCGCGGGCGCGCTGGCCCCGGTCGCGATCGGAGCCGGCGTGCTGTCCAACCAGGTGAGCGATTCCGTCGACTCCATTTCCGCCGATCTCGTGCACGCGGAGCCGCCGCTCGTCACCACAGTCACCGACAGGAACGGCGGGACGATCGCGACTTTGTACGCGCAGTACCGCATTCCGGTCACTCCCGCGCAGATCTCCCCGGCGATGAAAGCCGCGATCGTCGACATCGAAGACCGCCGCTTTTACAGCGAGGGCGGCGTCGACCCACAGGGCATGCTCCGCGCCGCGGTGCACAACAGTTCAGGCGGGAATCTGCAGGGCGCGTCCACGCTCACTCAGCAGTACGTGAAGAACTACCTCGTCAACGTCGTAGACCGCAACAACAAGGCGGCACAGCAACGGGATCAGGAGGATTCGCTGGCACGCAAGCTGCGCGAGGCGAAGATCGCCGTGCAGCTGAGCCAAACCGTGTCCAAGGACGACATCCTGGCCGACTACCTGAACGTGGTCGAGTACACCGGCACCGTCTACGGCGTCGGAGCCGCCGCACAGGCGTATTTCGGGACGACAGCGGACAAACTGACGGTGCCGCAGGCCGCGCTGCTGGCCGGGATGGTGAACAACCCCAACGTCTACAACCCGTACACGCATCCGGACAAGGCGCTCCAACGGCGCAATCTGGTGATCGATTCGATGGTGTCCGCGCGCTCGATCCCGGCGTCCTACGGCGCGACCGCGAAGGCGACTCCGCTGGGCCTCAGCGGTTCGCGGCCGCAAGCGCCGTCGAGCACCTGCCTCGGCGCGGCCCCGGACGCCGGGTTCTTCTGCGCGTACGCGGTGCGGTATCTCGTGCAATCCGGGCTCACCGCCGACCAGATCGACACCGGCGGGTACACGGTGAAGACCACAATGGACCCGCACGTGAGCCAGGTGACGAAGGACGCGGTGAACGCGAACGTGCCGACCACCCAGGACGGCGTCGCGAACACCTTCGCGATCGTGCAGCCCGGCAGCGACGGGCACCAGGTCCTCGCGATGGTCGCGAACCGCAACTACGGCACCGATCCCGACCAGGGCGAGACGTCGACGAACATCGTGGCCGACGCGAGCAACAAGTTCGGCGCGGGCTCGTCGTTCAAGATCTTCACCTCGGCCGCCGCGATGGTCACCGGGAAAGCGGGCTTGAACACGCCGCTGACGAACCCGTTCAGCGACTGTTTCAACCCGCCCAACATGAACCGGTACACGCACTGCTATCCGGTGAGCAACGACGGCACGAGCTACCCGAACCCGATCTCGCTCGCCACGGGCTTGGCCACTTCGCCGAACGTCGCGTTCGTCGGCCTGGAGGCGCAAGTAGGGATGCCCGCGGTGCTGGACATGGCGCGGAAACTGGGCCTGCGCAACACCATGGCGACCAACGACGCGGGCAGCAAGCCGATCACCGACCCGTCCGACCCGCGGTCGAAAAACCCGCAATACAACGAACCGCAGTCGCAGTACTTCCAGAACCTGCTGTCCTTCACCCTCGGCAACAGCCCGGTGAGCCCGCTGGAAATGGCGAACGTCTCGGCAACCCTGATGAGCGGCGGGATGTGGTGCCCGCCCGACCCGATCCTGTCCGTCACCGAC
Source organism: Amycolatopsis sp. NPDC003676 (assembly GCF_053587275.1). Classification (NCBI taxonomy): domain Bacteria; kingdom Bacillati; phylum Actinomycetota; class Actinomycetes; order Pseudonocardiales; family Pseudonocardiaceae; genus Amycolatopsis; species Amycolatopsis sp. NPDC003676. The sequence continues at coordinate 490 of NZ_JBSFNS010000091.1, read as the reverse complement.
CGCCACGGCCAGCCGGTTTCGCTGCACCAGCAGGCGTGCGAACAGGTGATCCCGCCCGGCGTCGCGAACACGCTGGAGGCCGGGCTGAGCCAGGACACCACCGTCGGCACGTCCGCCCGCGCGGCCCAGTCGGCCGGCTGGACGCACCCGGACATCGGCAAGACCGGAACCACGCAGGAAAGCGAATCCGTCGCGTTCGTCGGCGGGGTCGACCACTACGCGGTGTCCTCCATGGTCTTCGCCGACGGCCCTCACCCCCAGGAAATCTGCCCCGGCACCCCAGTGCACCTGGGCAACTGCGGCCACGGCGCGTTCGGTGGCACAGTCGCCGCACCGCCGTACTTCGCCGCGATGAACCAGCTCCTGGCCGGGCAACCGGATGTCCCGATCCCTCCGCCGGATCCCGCCTACCTGGACGCCCACGCCTGAGCTGCTCTGCCTTTGTGCGCGCCGTGAGGGGAACCCTGAGGGAATCTGATTCCCTCAGGGT
>NZ_JBSFNS010000090.1:0-34872 GCF_053587275.1 Amycolatopsis sp. NPDC003676 | reverse complement strand
GGTACGGTCCGGTGTTCCGGGCGGTGCGTGCGGCGTGGCGACGCGACGACGACCTGTTCGTCGAAGTCGAACTGCCCGAGCAGGCGCACGAGGACGCGGCCGGATTCGGTATCCACCCGGCACTGCTAGACGCCGCCCTGCACGCCACCGCGCTGTTCGCGGGCGACGGCGAGCACGCGCTGCTGCCCTCACAACTCCCGCCGCAGCGAGGACACCTCACCAAACCGGGCAAGGTCGTGCGGTTCCAGCAGAACCGACCAGCCCAGCAGCTGCCCGGACCTCGCGTCCACCGTGACGGTCAGCGCGTTTCCCCGGGGAGCCTTGCTTCCCGGCGGGATCTTGGCGGCATACGCGACGAAGTTCCCGGTCATCTGGATCAGATAAACCGGGTCGTTGGACTGGGGTCGCGTCCCGTCGATGCGCCTGAGCGAATACCGGTCGGTTTTCACCCAGTGAATATCGACCGGGTGGTCCACGCCGTTCGCGGCGGCCGCCCTCGTCGCCGCAGCCAGCAGATCGGCGGGAGCGGGCGGCGTGGCGTTGTCGCTCATGGCTCCTGCCGCACCAGCCCAAGCTCCGCGCACCCGTCCCGAAGCGGCTCCAGCCCGAAGGCGTCCACCGGCCCCACCACGCCGGGCTTCGCCGGGCCTTCGACGCTCAACCGAATCGCAGCCCACGCCAGCAAATCCCCGGTGAGCGTGTACGCGTTCGGCCCCTCAAGCCGCACCTCGACCCGGGAATCGGCGACCGCGACGACCTGTGCGCCGGTTTTCGCGCGCTCGGCGGCGTCCGGTCCACCGGACGGGCCCTTGATCAGCCCGCTCGCCGCCCGCATCACTGGCCCGGCGACCGCGGTCAGCGCGGACACCGCGGGCATCACCCGGCTCAGCGCGGGAAACCATCCATTGTAGACAGTCACCTCGTCGAGCGACGGGAAGTTCCCCGGCAAAAACAACACTTCCGTGCCGGAAACGAGAAACGCCGCCTTGGACCGTCCTCGAACCGGAAACGCGCGCACCCGGCTGCCGGTTCGTTCCTCGACCAGTCGTCGGCCCCGCCACCGCAGCGACGGCAGGGTCAGCCCGTCCCGCATGGTCTCGCGAGTGCCTTGGCTCAAGCCGCGATAGAACGGTCCGGTCGCGAAATACCCGATCTCCAGCGTGCGCACGGCCTCGCCGGCTTCCTGCGCCGCTAGTGCACCGGCCAGGATTCCGGGAACGTAGTCGTAGCCGAAGGCCGGGACCATCGCTGCACCAGTCTCGACCGCCCGCTCATGGTGTCGCTCCCGGACACCGCGGACGAAACCGACCTCACCGGTCGAGTCGAGATAGTGCGCTCCGGAGTCGGCGGCGGCTTGCGCGGCCGCGTGGCCGATCCGGTCGAACGGGCCGACGGTGGCGATCAGGACGTCGCCTGGTCCGGCCAAAGAGCGAAGGCTGGCGGGGTCGTTGACGTCCGCGACCGCGATCTCAAAGTCCTGGTCCCCGGAAAGAGCCTCCAACGCGGCCCGGTTGCGCCCGGCGAGAACTGGCCGCACTCCGCGCCGCAGCAGTGACTCCAGGACCAGGCCGCCGGTGTAGCCGGTCGCGCCGAACACCACGATCCGCCCGGTCATGCCGTCACCGGGACGTGCCGACGGAGGAAGCCGACCTGGTCCGCGACCACTCGTTCGAACGGATCTCCTTGGTAGATCGCGAAATGCCCGTCCGGATAAGTCCGGACCTCGCCGCGCGGCGCACGGGCGGCGTACCGCAGCGTGGGCCCGGCTGGCGCGACGGAATCCTCCTCGCACACCGCGAACAACGTCGGCACTTCGATCCTCCCGGCACCTCGACCCGGCCGATACCGCAGAATGTCGAACACCGCCCGGGCCGTGACCTCGTTGCGGAAATCGCTTCCCGGCGGCACGAGCGCAAGATACCCCGGCTCGGCGTCCGGCGCAGTCATCAGCGCGGTGCCTCGCCGCGGACCGGCGGTGGCGATCAGGTGCGGCGGCCGTCCGAGCCAATGCCCGATGACATCGCGAGCGGCGGCGGCCGTGGCCTTCGCCGAACTGGCCGGGTGCATGGCCAGCGCGGAAGAGATGCCGTCGGTGAACGGGCATTGCGCGATCGCGGCGACGAGACCGGCCGGACGGCGCGCGGCAGTGGCGAGCACGTGACCGCCGCCGAACGACGTGCCCCATGCGACGACGCGGTCGCCATCGACCTGGGGGAGCGTGCGAGCGTAGGCGATCGCGGCGGTCCAGTCGGCGAGTTGTTTCCGCGGGGACAGCAGGTGGCGCGGAGTGCCTTCGCTGTCGCCGAAATGCCGGTAGTCGAACACAAGACACGCATATCCGGCAGCGGTGAAGCGTTCGGCATATGCGGCGAGCCCCATTTCGCGGACCGCGCCGAGACCGTGCGCCATGACGATCACCGGCGGCTTTTCGTTCGCTGGCAAGTAAAGCGTCGCCGCGCATTGGTCGCCTTCGACTGGGAACGAAACGTTCATGCCGGGATCTCCTCTCGGGCGGCGGCGCTGGCCACCGGACGGTCGGCGGGAGTGCGACCCGCCGGACGACGCGCCCCGCGACGGCGTTCGAGCCGAAGGTCGCGCATGTAGTCGTCGTAGTCAACCTGGATGGTGTGCCGTTTGGACGCGACGTAACGCCGCGAGATCCGCCGCCGGTGCGTGTCGATTTCGCGCTCCATCCCGGCCGCGCCGGGCAGGTGGTAGCGGCCTTGCAGATGGTCGGCGATCAACAGCGCCTGCCGTTCCGCGATCGGCATGATCGCGCCGAGCGGCTGCACCAATCCGACGAAATACAACCCGGGTACGGTCGGATGGAAAACCCGCCGGTACAGCCGGATCTCGTTGTCGCCGGAGGGGTCGAGGAAATCCCGGTCGAAGAACGGGAAACTGATCTTGTACCCGGTGCAGAACACCACGAGATCCGCGGCGACCCGGCGGCCATCGGTGAACACGACGTCGTCCCCGTCGAACCGCTCGATGTTCGGCGCCGGGGTGATCGCCCCGTGCGCGAGCCGGTCGAGGATGCGGCTGGACATCGTCGGATGCGCCTGGGCGAACTTGTGGTCCGGCGCGGGCAGCCCGTACCGCGTCATCGGCCCGGTCGCGGCGGCCATCAACCGGCGCGCGACCGGCCAGCGCAGCGCCGAGGGGAGCCATTCTTTCCCGCCGATCTGGTCATACGGCTTGCCCCACACGTATTTCGGGATCACGTGGACCCCGCGCCTTGCGGACAGATGCGTTTCCGCGGCGTGATAAGAGGCGTCCACGGCGATGTCCATCGCGGAGTTGCCCATGCCGACCACGACGACGCGCCGTCCGGCCAGCTGCGCTTCCTCGGTGTAGGAGTGCGAATGCATGATCTCGCCGCGGAATCCTTCAGCGCCGGGGAACATCGGCTCAGGCAGCCGCGGATCCCAATGGTGACCGTTCGCGACAAGCACCGCGTCATACCGTTCGGTGTCCCCTGTGGACAGTGTCACCGCGAAACTGCCGTCCGGTTTCGGCTCGACGTGCGTGACACCGGTGCCGAACCGGATGCGGTCGCCGAAGCCGAAATGCTCCATGTACGCCGCGAAATAGTCGGCGATCTGGTCGTGCCGGGCGAAATCGGGCAGATTCGCGGGCATCGGGAAGTCGCTGAACTCCATCCGCTGCCGCGAAGTGTTGATGTGCAGGGACCGGTAGGCGGCAGAGACCCCGTTGCGGTTGCCCCACACCCAGTTCCCGCCGACCCGGTCGGACAGTTCGTAGCAGTCCACCTCGATGCCGCGCTCGGCGAGCACCTTGACGGCGGCGATCCCGGACGAGCCCGCGCCGACGACGCAGACCCGGAAGCTGTTCGCGGACATGCGCTCTCCTCTTTGTGACCGGTGGTCATATGACCAGTGGTCATAGGGTACGATCGGAGGGCGGGGAGAGTCAAGAAGAGGAGGTCGGCGGTGCCGACGGGAACGTGGGAGCGGCTGCCGGAGCAACGGCGGGCGGCCGTGCTGGCGGCGGCGGAGGCGGAGTTCGCGGCGCGCGGCTTCAGCGGCGGCAGCCTCAACACGATCTGCCGCGAGGCCGGCGTGTCGAAGGGCAGCCTTTTCCAGTACTTCACCGACAAGGCCGACATGTACGTCCACCTCGCCGAGCTGGCGAGCGTGCGGATCCGCGCGGCCGTGGAAGCCGAGATCGAGAAGCTCCCGTGGGACAAGGACTTCGCCGGCTCGCTCGACCAGCTGCTCGACGCGTGGGTGCGGTATTTCTACGACCATCCGCTCGAGCGCGCCATGACCGCGGCGGCCAACCTCGAACCCGATCCGGTCGCCCGCACGCCGGTCCGCGAGGCGGTCAACAGCCACTATCTGGCGGTGCTGCGGCCGCTGGTCGAGCGCGCGGTGGCGGCGGGGCAGCTGCGCGCGGACACCGATGTCGAGATCGTGCTGTCGTTGCTGCTGCTGGTCTTGCCGCATCTGGCGCTGGCCCCGCACGTCGAGGGGCTCGACCCGCTGCTCGGCCTGGTGGAAGGCGATTCCGCGCACGCGGCGGAGACCGCGCGCCGGATGACCGGGGCGCTGCTGGCACCGTATCTCCGCTGAGCGATACCGGGCGGAGGGATACGGGAAATGCGGTTCGCCGCGTCCCCGCCGGAAATCCGCCGTGGTATAGACTGGCGCGGCCCACGTGATTACCGATTCGCCGCACGCGCACCGACAGGGGTCGACCGATGACCAGCAAGAAGAACGCCTCGCCGGCCGGGGAAAAGGGCGGCAATCGGCGGCTGGCGGAAAAGGTGTCGGAGCGGATCGAAAAAGACATCATCGACGACGGCTGGCGGGTCGGATCGGTGCTCGGCTCGGAAACGGAGCTGATCGAGCGGTACGGGGTCAGCCGGGCGGTGTTCCGCGAGGCGGTGCGGCTGGTCGAGCACCAGCAGATGGCGGCGATGCGCCGCGGCCCCGGCGGCGGACTCGTGGTGACAGAACCGGATCCGGGCGTCGTGCGCAACGCGGCGCGGGTGTACCTGCGCCACGCCGAGGTGAGCCGCCGGCAGTTGATGGAGGCGCGGACCGCGCTCGAGGTCGCGGGCATCGCGCTGGCCGCGGAGAATCTCACGGAATCGGGAATCGTCCGGCTGAAAGAAGCGCTCGAATCCGAACGCGAACTCATCGAACAGGGATTCACCCGGGGGCACGCGCGCAATCTGCACCGCGTTATCGCCGAACTCGCCGGAAACCCGGCGATCACATTGTTCGTGGAAGTGCTCGCGCAACTCGACCAGGACATCGTGCAGCGGGAATGGGACGCCGAATCCTCCGGCGGCGAACACCGCGACGCGGCTCGCGAATCGCACGAGGCGCACGAAGCGATCGTGGCGGCCCTCGTCGCCGGGGACGCGCCGCTGGGCCAGCACCGGATGCGCCGGCACCTGCAGGCCATCGCCGCGTTGCTGCGGCCGGAAGCCTGACCCTCACCGCAGAGTACACTCTTTCGCTTCCCTTCGGTGGTCCTTTAGGAATCTGGCTTCAGGTTCCGTAAAAGAGTATACTGTATTGATGCTGACCACTATGGGCTTTGAAGCCGGAAGCTGTGTCTTGGTCACCGGCGCGGGCAGCGGGATCGGCCGCGCGATCGCGCTCGGGGCGGCCGAGTTGGGAGTCGCGGTGGCCGCGTGGGATCTCGACCTCGCGGCAGTGACCAGTCTCGCCGAGGAGTCGGGCGGCGACATACTGCCAGTCGAGGCGGATGCCGGAGACCCAGCGTCGGTCGCCGCCGCGCTCGATCGCACGCTGGCCTGGCGCACGCCGGGAATGCTGGTCAACAACGCCGGACCGTCGAGCCAGCGGCCGCGGCCGTTCGCGGACGGAGTGGTCGGCGTGCTCGGGCTCGTCGAACTGGTCACGACGTCCTGGCTCGACCGGGTGCGGGAGCGGGCGGAAGCGATCGTGAACGTCGCGTCGATCGCGGGCACGGTGATCGGCGGCGGCGTGAGCTGGTACTCCGCGGCGAAGGCGGGCGTGCTCGGCTACACCAGGTACCTCGCCGCGGAAGCGCCGTTCGGCGTGCGGGTGAACGCGATCGCGCCCGGCCTGGTGGAAACGCCGCGGATGAAGGAGTTCTTGCCCTCGGCGACCGGCAAGCGCATGGTGGGCCGGACGCCGCGCGGGCGAGCCGTGCAGCCCGCCGAGGTCGCCGCGGCGGTGTTGTTCCTGGCTTCCCCGTCGGCGGCGGGGATCACCGGCGCGGTCGTCCCGGTGGACGCCGGGCTGTCCGTCACGGTCTGAAACCCCCTCTGGCCACAAGGAAGTGTTCATGAGTTCCCGAAGCACCCCGCCCGACGCCGACCTCGTGCGCAGCCTCGGCCTGCCCGCGTCCGGCTCCGTGTACGACCTGTCGACCGGCTGGTGGCGGCACATGCCGACGTTCGCGGGCAACCCGCAGCTGGAAGTCGTCACGTACAACTCCCCGCAGGGCCAGCGCGCCGAAGGCCGCTTCCCGTTCGATTCGCCCGGCACGAACGACGTCGAGTTCGGCTATGTGTCCGAACTGGTCTCCGGCAGCCTGCACACCGGAACGCACATCGACGCGCTGTGCCACGTCACGTGCGGCAGCGAGGACGAATGGCACGGCGGAACCTCGGCGAACAACGCGCTGGGCGACTACGGTGCGCTGCGCGGCGACGCGTCCGAGCTGGCTCCGATCATCGGCCGCGGCGTGCTGCTCGACATCCCGAAGCTGCTCGGCCTCGACGTCCTGCCGCCGCATTTCGCGGTCGGGGAAGACCATCTGCGGCAGGCGGCCGAGGCGGGAGGGGTCGAGATCACCGGGTCGGACATCGTGCTCGTGCGGACCGGGCAGATGAAGTTCTGGCCGGACACCGCGCGGATCGCCGAGGAGAGCGGCGGCAGCGGCGTCGGTGTGGACGGGGCGCAGTGGCTGGTGTCGAAGGGGGTGCGGTACGTCGGCGCGGACACGATGTCGTTCGAGGTCCGGCCGTCGCCGGTGCCGGGCAATCCGCTGCCCGTGCACGTGCTTTTGCTGCAACAGCACGGGATCCACATCATGGAATGGGTGAACTGCGAGGACCTGGCGGCGGACGGCGTCGTCGCTTTCCTCTTTGTCGCGCTGCCGCTGACGCTGCGGGGCGGGACCGGTTCGCCGCTGCGCCCGATCGCTGTCGTGTGAAGGGAGCCGGGATGGAATTCGCCAACGACGTGCCGCTCAGCCCGCTGAGTTTCCTGCGGCGCACCGCCGATCTCGACGGCGACGGGATCGGCGTGGTCACCGACGCCGGGGAGCGGGTGTCGTGGGCGCGACTCGCGGACCGGGCGGAGCGGTTGGCCGGGCGCCTGCGCGAACTGGGACTCGGCGAGGGCGACCGGGTTGCGGTGCTGGCGCCGAATGGCGTGCCGTTGCTGGAAGCGCATTACGGCGTGCCTGGGGCCGGATGTGCTTTGGTGGCGCTGAATACGCGTCTCGCGCCGGACGAATACGCGCAGTTGTTGCGGCTTTCCGGCGCGAAGGTGCTCATCGTCGACCAATCGCTGGTGGCGCAGGTTCCCGAGCGAACGACTGAGCTGCGGGCGGTCGTGGTGATCGGCGAGGATTATGAGGATTGGTTGCGTACGGCGGTTCCGGTGCCGTTGCGGCTGCCCAGCGATGAACGTCAGCCGCTGGCGGTCAACTTCACCTCAGGCACCACAGCCGGTCCGAAAGGCGTGGTCTACACGCATCGCGGTGCCTATTTGAACGCGCTCGGCCAGGTCGTTTCCACTGGCCTGCAGCCAAGTTCTCGCTATCTGTGGACGCTGCCGATGTTCCACTGCAACGGCTGGTGCTACACCTGGGCGGTCACCGCGGCGGGCGCGCGGCACGTCACGCTCCGGAAAGTGGACGCAGCGCGGGCGTTCGAACTCATCGAGCAGGAAGCGGTGACGCATCTCAGCGGCGCGCCGGTCGTGCTCGACATGCTGGTGCAGGCGAGCGGCGGCGCGCGGTTCGCGCAGCGGGTGCAGTTCGCGGTCGGCGGAGCGCCGCCGTCGCCGGCTGCGATCGCGGCGCTGGCCGGGATCGGGATCGAGGTGACGCACCTGTACGGGATGACGGAGACGTACGGGCCTTCGCTGATGTGCGTTCCGCGGCCGGAGTGGCAGGAGCTTGCCCCAGGGGAGCGGGCGAAAATGATGGCCAGGCAAGGGGTCCGGACGGTGAACGTCGAGTCGGCGCGGGTGGTGACTCCGGAGTTCGAGGACGTCCCCGCGGACGGCGAGACCTTGGGCGAGCTGGTGATCCGCTCGAACACCGTGATGGCGGGGTATCTCGATAATCCGGCGGCGACCGAGGCGGCGTTCGCCGGAGGTTGGCTGCACACCGGGGATGTGGCGGTGCGGCATCCGGACGGGTATGTGGAGGTGCGCGACCGGCTCAAGGACGTGATCATCAGCGGCGGGGAGAACATCGCGTCGATCGAGGTCGAGAACGCGCTGCTGGACCACGAGGCGGTCGCGGAGGCGGCGGTGGTCGCGAAGGCCGATCCGAAGTGGGGCGAGGTGCCGGTCGCGTTCGTCCGCCTCCGCGATGGGGCGGAAGTGTCCGAGGTGGACTTGGTCGAGTGGCTGCTGGGGCGGCTGGCGCGTTTCAAGGTGCCCAGGGACATCCGGTTCGCGGAGTTGCCGAAGACGTCGACCGGGAAGATTCGCAAGGCGGAGCTGCGCAGGCTGGCGGAGTGACGGGTGGTTCGTGAGGGGAACCCTGAGGGAATCAGATTCCCTCAGGGTTCCCCTCACAGACGTTGAGCTGAGGAGGCGGCGGCGAGAGCGTCGGCGCGGGCTTGGCGGCGGTCCGGTTTGTTGTTCGCGGTGAGCGGCACCGCGGTGATCAGGCGGACCGTCTTCGGGATCTTGTAGCCCGCCAGTTCCGCACGGCAGTACTCGCGAAGCGCGGCAGGGTCCACCGTCCGATCCGCCACCGCGACGATGCTCGCCTCCACCCGTTCTCCCCAGTGCTCGTCCGGCACTCCATACACGATCGCGTCGGCAACATCCGGATGCCGAAGCACGACCTCCTCCACCTCGCGCGGATAGACGTTCTCCCCGCCGCTGATGATCATTTCCTTGCGGCGGCCCGCGATCGTCACCCAGCCGTCCTCGCTGCGCGACGCGAGGTCTCCAATGTGGACACCGTCAGCCTGGAAAGTCGCGGCGGTTTCGGCGGCGAGGCCGTAGTAGCCATGGGTCTGCCACGGACACGAAACCACCAGATCGCCGACGACGCCCGGTGCGGCTTCGCGGCCGTCGGCGTCGAGGATGCGCACGGTCGCGCCCGGCAGCGGCCTTCCGACTCCGGCGAATCGTCCGGCCAGCAGGTCGTCGTGGTCGAATCCCATCACCGAGCCGAATTCGGTCGCGCCGAAACCGGCCCGGATGCGGGCGTTCGGGAAGTCGCGCAACAGGTCCTGCACGAAATCGCCGGTAGAAGGGGCGGAGCCGAAGCGGATCGCGGTGACGTTCTCCCGCCGCGTTGACGCGTACTCGGGCCGGGCGCGCAGGGCGGCGAACATCGTCGGCGCGCCCATGAGCCTGCTGGCGCCCTGGTCGATCGCGGCGAGTGCGGTGGCGGGATCGAAGCGCCGGTGGATCCAGACCTCGCCGCCCGCGAACAGTGGCGTCAACAGGTTCGTGCCGAGCGTGATGTGGAAGAACGGCGAGAAGAACAGTTCGACGTCCGAGGGGACGCGCGGATTGCCGTGGGCGCAGGTGTTCAGCCACAGCCACAGGCTGCGGTGGGTGTGCACCGCGCCTTTCGGACTGCCAGTGGTGCCGCCGGTGCCGAAGATGATCGCGAAATCGTCCTCGTCCGGTCCGGCAAGCTCGCAGCCGGGATTATGCAATGGAGCCAGCCGCTGAGCGATCGGTACGGCCTGATTCGCCGAGGGAAGTTCAATGACGCGGTATCCGGTTTCCCGGGCAAGTGGAGCGTAGGTCGGGTCGGCGAGCAGCACGGCAGGTTCCAGCGCGCTGAGGTACGCGCGGGCTTCCGGCGCGGTCAGCCGGATGTTCAACGGCGCGGCCACCATCCCGGCGGCGAGCGCGCCGAGGATCGCGACGGTGTGCGGGACCGACGGTTCCATCGCGGTGACGATCCGGTCGCCCGCCTTGGCCCCGGACTCGCGCAGCCCGGCGGCGGTCGCGTCCATGGCGGCGATCAGTTCGGCGAAGGTGAGTTCGCCGTGCTCGTCGGCCAGGGCGCGGCGGTGCGCGCCGTGCGGTTGGTCGCCGATCGTCCGCAGCCAGCTCGGCAGCGTCAGGTCGTTGCCCACGGTCGTTCCTCCTTCTCGGGCTCCGCCCGGAAGACCGGGGCGGGCTCCTCGTATAGTGCCTCGTTCAATGCGGACAGCTCGGCCGCCCAGCCGGGATAGGAGGCCTCGAGCTGGGCGATCTCGGCGGGGCTGGGGGACAGTCCGGCCGCGGCGAGCAGGGCCGTGACGGTCATCGTCGGCGTCTGGCGGTGCCAGCTGGTCCGTTGCTGGTAGGCATGTCCGGCGGCGAGCACGGTGGCCTCGTCGAACGGCCGTCCGGCGATCTGCAGGCCGAGCGGCAAGCCGTCGTCGGTGAAACCCATCGGGACGGACAGCGCCGGGTTGCCGACGGCGTTCCAATAGGAAGTGAGCGCGGTTTCGGCCATCCCGGACGTGCTTAGCGCGGCGATCTCGGGCGCGCCACTGGTGGCGGTCGGCGTCACCACCAAGTCGACTTCGGTGAACAGCTGCGCGAGCTTCCGCTGCCCAGCCCGCCGGACCCGCTGCAACTGCGCGTAGTCGGCGGCGGAGACCAGCGCGCCCTTCGCGATCGCCATCCGCGTGGAAGCACCGTACTCGGACCATCGGCGCTGGAGATTCGTTCGGTGCCAAGCGAAAGCCTCCGCCGCGAGACCGAATTTGGTCACCGTCTTCAGCTCCGCGTAGTACGGCAGTTCGACCGGCATCGTGCGCGCGCCCGCGTCGCGCAGAACAGCCACTGCCTGCTCGAAAACCCGGTCCTCGTGCGGCACCACCCCGATTCGCAACCCGGCCAGCGACTCGGTCAACCCGCTGCGGAAGTCCTCGAAAGGCCGGTCGACGGAAGACGGATCACCGGGATCGGCCCCGGCGAGCGCGGTCAGCAGGATCGCGCAGTCCTCGGCGCTGCGGGCGAGCGGGCCGATGTGGTCGAAGCCGGGCGCGAGCGGGACGCAGCCGTTCTTCGGCACCCGCCCGTACGTCGGCTTGAGCCCGGTGACCCCGCACAGCGCGGCGGGGTACCGGATGCTGCCCGCGGTGTCGGTGCCGAGACTGCCGAACACCAGGCCCGCCGCGACCGCGCTCGCGCTGCCGGAACTGGAGCCGCCGGTGTAGTGCGTGGGACGCCACGGGTTACGCGGGAGCGGGAACGGCTTCGTCCGGTCCGGCGCGCCGATCCCGAACTCCATCGTGGTCGTCTTCCCGGTGAGCACCGCGCCCGCTGCCCGCAGCCGGGCGACCGCCGGTCCGTCGCCGCGCACGCCCCACGCGCGGTCGAGTATCAGGCTCTGTGCGGTCGTCTCGCCCTCGTCGGTGGCGAGGAGATCCTTGACTGCCAACGGAATCCCGTGCAACGGACCGCGATCGATCCCCGCCGCCAATTCGGCGTCGGCTCGTTCCGCAGCGGCCCGCGCCGGTCCGTCGAACCGCGAGAGGTAGATGCCCAACGCGGCTTCGTGCTGGTCGGCAGCGGCAAACGCGGATTCGGCCAACGCCACCGCGGTGGTCCTCCCGGTTCGGAGGGCCACCGCGGCTTCGGCGATGCTCAGGATCATCGAGCGGCCGGTTCGGCGGCAGGGGAGTCCGCCGCGGACGTTGCGGTGAGGTCGCTGCCGCGGGTCTCCGAGATCCGCCAGATCGCCACGATGGTGACCACCGCCCCGACGCCCGCGATGGCGCTCAGCGGCAGGCTCGACCCGCCGAACCCGGCGACCAGGCTGCTCGCGATCAACGGCGTGAACCCGGCGCCGAGCAGGCTCGCCAGCTGATATCCCAGCGAGACCCCGGTGTAGCGCACCTCGGTGCCGAACATCTCCGACAGCATCGGTGCGAGCGGCGCGTACATGAGGTTCTGCAGCACCTGCGCGCCCATGAGACCGAGCGTCAGCCACAGCACCGAGCCGCTGGTGACCATGGCGTACAACGGAAGCGCGTAGAGAATCGTGCCGACCGCGCCGATCAGGCTCACCGTCCGCCGCCCGATCCGGTCCGACCACGCGGAGAAGGTCGGGATGCAGATGATCCCGACGCCCGCGACGAACAGGAGCGCGCGGGCGACGTCGGACACGTCGTAGCCGAGGGTTTTGGCGTAGGCGATGCTGTGCGAGCTGACCAGCGCGGTAAGCGCGAACGGTCCGATCCCGGCCGCGCAGGCGAGGATGAGCGCGCGCGGGCGGCGCAGCACCTGCAGCACCGGGACGGCGGGCTTTTTGTCGCCGGACTTGGCCGCCTGCTCGCGGAAGACCGGGCTCTCCGACACCCGCAGCCGCACGTACAGGCCGATCATCAGCAGCAGCGCGCTCAGCAGGAACGGCAGCCGCCAGCCCCACGAGAACAGCGCGGGTTTCGGCAGCAGGCTCACCAGCGCGAACACGAGCGTCGCCAGGAACGACCCCAGCGGCGACCCGAGCTGCATGATGCCCGCCCACAGGCCGCGCCGGCGCGCGCTCGCGTGCTCGACGACCATCAGCGCCGCGCCGCCCCATTCGCCGCCGACCGCGATCCCTTGCACCACGCGGAGGAACACGAGCAGCAGCGGCGCGGCGATGCCGATCGAGCTGTACGTCGGGAGCACGCCGATGAGGAAGCTGGCCGCGCCCATCAGCGTCATGGTCACCATCAGCATCGACTTGCGGCCGAGCTTGTCGCCGAAGTGGCCGAACACGAGCCCGCCGAGCGGACGCGCGACGTACCCGGCGGCGAGCGTGCCGAACGCGGCGATGGTGGAGGTCGAGGAGTTCAGCGACGGGAAGAACAGCGGCCCGAACACCAGCGCGGCGATCGAGCTGTAGATGAGGAAGTCGTAGTACTCGATCACGGTGCCCAGGAGGCTGGACATCGTCACCTTGCGCAGTTCGGGGGACGCGGCGCCGCGGCCGGGGGCGGGCGGCTGCGGTTCTGGCGAGACCATCGGGACCTCCGGGATGGGGGCGGTGGGCGACCGGGTTGAGGATACTGATAGGTCGCCGGAGTGCAAGAGGTGCGCGTTCCGGATGCGAATCCGTTACTACGGCGGTGACCGGCGATTTTGGTGCAGCAAGAGGAGTTCGGGTTCCGGGCATGGTTGCATAGCGAGGCCAATTGAGTATCCTTTATTCATCGAACGAGGTGGAAGGAGTCGGCGACGTGCACCGACTGGACGAGCGCTGTGGCCGCCGCGGGCCGGAGGGACGCTGATGGAGTTCGCGTGGGATCAGGCCGACGTCGCGTTCCGGCGCGAGCTGGGGGACTTCCTCGACCGCGAGCTGTCGGAATGGGACCGGTCCGAGACCGGCCTCGGCAGCGCCGTCTACAGCGAGTTTTCGCGCGGCTTCGTCGGCAGGCTGGCCGAAAAGGGGTGGCTGACGCCGCACTGGCCGCGCGAGTACGGCGGCGGCGGGCAGGGCGCGTGGCAGCATTTCGTGCTCGGCGAGGAGATGTGGCGGCGCGGCGAACCGCGCGGGCCGCAGTACATGAACGTCAACTGGGTCGGGCCGGCGATCATCAAGTACGGCACCGAGGACCAGCGGCGCAAGTTGCTGCCGCCGATCGCGCGCGGCGAGGTCTTCTGGTGCCAGGGCTTCTCCGAACCCGAGGCGGGCACCGACCTGGCCGCGCTGCGGACGAAGGCGGTCCGCGACGGCGACAGCTACGTCCTCAACGGACAGAAGATCTGGACGTCCTACGCCAACGTCGCCGACTACTGCTTCCTGCTCGCGCGCACCGGATCGGCCGCCGACGGCCGCGACGGCATCTCGGTCTTCCTCCTGCCGCTGAACACCCCGGGGGTGCAGGTCCGGCGCATCCCGGGGTTCGTGGGCGATCATTCCTTCAACGAGCTCTTCCTGACCGACGCCCGGATTCCGGCGGACTGCCTGCTCGGGGAGGAGAACAAGGGATGGGAGATCGTCCGGCGCACGCTCGCCTACGAACGCGTCGGTGCGCCCCGGTACGCGCGGGCGGCGCTGGTGCTGGACCGGCTGGCCGCCGAGGTCCGCACGTCCGGACGGCTTGCCGACCCGGGGATCCAGGAACAGTTCGGCCGCGCGCGGGCAGCCTGCGAGGCGGCGCGCGTGCTGGTGTACCGGGTGATCGACGAGCGGGCGAAGGCGAAGGAGCCGTCGCCGATGGCGTATCAGGCCCGTGCCGCGATGGTGCAGGCCGAACGCGCGGTGGGCGACCTCGCGCTGGACGTGCTGGGCAGCGAAGCGCTCGTCGAAGGAGCGCTGGGCGACGCGCAGTTCCGCAACTCGCTCGGCGCGGGCATCGCCGCGGGCAGCTACGAGGTGCAGCTCAACCTGATCAGCCGTCTCATCCTCGAACTGCCGAAGGACTAGCCGTGGATTTCGAACCGACCCCGACCCAGCGCGCGGTGCTCGACGCACTGGGCGCCCTGCTGGCCCGGCACGCCGGACCGGAACGCAGCCGTACGCTGGCGGCTCGCGGCGAATACGACTGGAACCTCGAAGAAGCGTTGCGGCGCGACGGTTTTCTCGACCTGTTCGCCGCGGAGGACGCCGGTCCGCTCGACGCGACCCTGGCGGTGGAGGCGATCGCCGCGGAACTCGGCGCGGTGAGCGCGGTGCCGCATCTGCTGGTGCTGCCAGCGCTCGGACTCGACCGCCGGGCTGGGCCCGTGGTGCTCGCGGCGGGCGATCCGGGGCTGGTGCGTTATGGCGGAGAGGCGACGCAGATGCTCGTTGCGGACGGTGACCGGTGTTTCGCCGCTGACCTCGATTCCGTTGCTGCTGAACGGGTTCCGTCGGCTTACGGCTATCCGTTCGCGCGGGTAGTCATCGCGGGCCGGGCGGAACTGGCTCCCGGGAGCGCCGCGGCGATGGTGAATTGGTGGCGGGTCGGCGTGTCCGCGGAGGCGGTCGGCATGATGCGCCGGGCCGCGGACATCGCGGTCGCCTATGCCAAGGACCGCAAGGTGTTCCGCCGCTCGCTTGGTTCGTTCCAGGCGCTGCAGCACCGGCTGGCCGAGGTGAACGTGCTGGTCGAGGGCGCGCGCTGGCTGGTTTACGAGGCCGCGTTCGCCGGGGCTCCCGCTGAAGCCGCCGCGGTCGCCGCGACGCACACGATGTCCGCGCTCGGCCGCGTGACCAGGGAAACCCACCAGATCATGGGCGCGATCGGGCTGACCGCCGAACACGACCTGCACCTGTGGACGCTGCGGCTGCAGGCATTGCGTGCGGAACTGGGCAGCTGGCGGAGGCCGAGCCGGGCCGCCGCCGAAGCACGGTGGGCGACGGCATGAGCGTCGCGTTGACGCCCACCGAAGAGCAGCGGGCGCTCGCCGAGGTGGTCCGGAGTTTCTGCCGGACGCACTGTCCCGACGAGGTTTGGCGTTCTGGTGCGTTCCCGGCGGAGTTCTGGCGCGGGCTGGCGTCGCTCGGGGTGCTTTCGCTGGCCGTGCCGGGCGAGGGTGGCGGGGCGGGCGACATCGCCGCTGCTTGCGCGGAGTTGGGCCGGGCTGCCGCGCCTGGTCCGGTGGTGGAGACTGTGTTTGCGACCCATGTGCTGCCGTCGGAGCTGGCTGCCCAGGTCGCGGACGGGAGTTGCGTGGCCTCGGTTGGCGCACCGCCTTTGTTGCCGTGGGCCCCGGCGGCGGGCGTTTTCGTTGAAACGGACGGCGTTGATGCTTGGCTTGCTGAGGCTGGTTCGGTCGAGCCGGTCGAGGTGCTGGGCGGCGAGCAGTGGGGTCGGGTTGCGCTGACGCGAGGCCAGCCGTTGGAACGCGTCGAGGCGGCGACAGCGCTCTCGGACATCGCTGCGGCGGCTTACCTGAGCGGTGCGGGACGGCGGTTGCTCGACCTTGCTGTCGAGCATGCGCGCACGCGAGTCCAATTCGGACGTCCCATCGGGACCTTCCAAGCGGTCGCGCATCCCCTCGTGAATGCCGGGCTTTCGCTTACCTCGGCGGAAAAACTCACCACGATGGCGGCGCTCGCGCTCGACGGCGAACATCCCGACGGGACCGCTCTGGCGGCCGCGGCGCGTAGTTCGGGCGGACGAGCGGCGGTCGAGGCGGCGGAAGTCGCGCATCAGACGTTCGGCGCGATCGGGTACTCGGCGGAGGGACCGATCGGGCCGCTTTCGCAGCGGATCAGGCACCAGGCACTGCGGCCGGGGTGCGCGGACAAGGTAGCGGCGAAATACCGCCGGAAAGGCCAGGAACGATGAGCGACGCGCCCGAGGTGCTGTTCGACAAGCGCGACCACGTCGCCTGCATCACGCTCAACCGCCCGCACCGGGGCAACTCGCTGACCGGGTCGATGATGCCGGTGATCCGCGAGATGTGGGCCGAGGTCCGCGACGATCCGTGGATCCGCGCGGCGATCGTGATCGGCGCGGGGGAGCGGCATTTCTGCACCGGTGCTGACGTGCACGCGGTCGCCGGGCGCGGCGGGATGAGCACCGGGAACGGGCCGCTGACCGACGAGGTGTTCTGGTCGCCGCGGCAGAACCGGGTGTGGAAACCGGTGATCAGCGCGGTCAACGGGCTGGTCGCCGGGGCCGGGCTGCACTTCGTGGTCGACGCGGACATCGTGCTGGCGGCCGACCACGCGGCTTTCATGGACACGCACGTCAACGTCGGTCTCGTCGGCGCGATGGAGAACATCGGCCTGGCCAAACGGCTTCCGCTCGGGTCGGCCTTGCGGATGACGCTGATGGGCAAGAGCTACCGGATGCCCGCCCAGCGCGCGTACCAGCTCGGGCTCGTCGACGAATTGTCCACTTCGGACGATCTGATGGCCGACGCCGAGGAGATGGCGCAGGCGATCGCGCGGAACTCGCCGGAGGCGGTGTCGCTGTCGAAGCAGGCGGTTTGGAACTCGCTGGAGATGGGCTACGGGCAGGCGTGCGAGTACGGCTGGTCGCTGCTGCGCATGCACTGGGCGCATCCGGACGCGAAGGAAGGGCCGCGCGCGTTCGCCGAGGGCCGCGAGCCTAACTGGACCACCGGGGAGCAGTGAGATGGATTTCGGCTTCACCGATGAGGAAGAGGCGTTCCGCGCGGAGGTCCTCGAGTTCCTCTGGGAATACCGGGACACCGACGGGTACTTCCACCGCGGCAAGAACACCGCCGATGGCGTCCGCCGGGTCTACCGTGCGCTGGGCGACCGGGGCTGGCTGTCGCTGTCCTGGCCGACCGAGTTCGGCGGCGGCGGACGGTCGCCCGCGTATGAGTTCATTCTCTGGGACGAGATGGCCTACGCACGGGTGGCGCGCCCGCCGATGGGCCCGGGCCTGGTGGCCAAAGCGCTGATGACGCACGGCACCGACGCGCAGCGCGAGCGATACCTCGCCGATCTGCGACGCGGTCGGCTCAACTTCTGCCTCGGCTACTCCGAACCCGACGCGGGCTCGGACCTCGCCGCCGTGCGCACGAAGGCTCGTCGCGAGGGTGACCATTACGTGGTCGACGGGGCGAAGTGCTGGACGTCCAATGCGCACTGGTCGGACTGCATCTGGCTGCTGTGCCGGACCGGGGCTGCGGACAGTCGTTCACGGGGGTTGAGCGTGCTGATCGTCCCGCTGGACAGCCCCGGAATCACCGTGTCGCCGATCCCGACCCTGGACGGCGGACGGCTGAACGAGGTCCGGTTCGATCGCGTGCGGGTCCCGGTCGCCGATCGGGTCGGCGCGGAGAACGAGGGCTGGCAGGTCGTCGCGTCGGCGCTCGCGGTGGAGCGGCATGTGCAGTTCCCGCCCAAGCGGTTGCGGCGGGACCTGCACGACCTGATGGCCGCGCTGGACTCGGCCGGGGTCGCCGACGACCCGGTGGTGCGGCGGCGTGTCGGGGAGCTGGCGGTGCGGCTCGCCGAGGTGGATGCGCTGGCGCTGGCCCTGTTGGGCGAGGTGATCCGGGGCGAACCGGCTGCTGTCGCGGCGGCGTATCACAAGCTGGCGGGCACGGTGCTGGCCCAGGACATCGCCCGCGCGGGGGTCGAGTTGGGCGGGCCGGAGGCGGCGGTGGCGGGGACGGATGCGGAGTTTTTGTGGCGGCAGTCGATCTTGGAGACGATCGGCGGCGGGACGACGGAGGTGATGCGGGGGTTGATCGCGCGGCAGGAGTTCGGGCTGTCAGCTTGACGGGAGGGGCTCGTGAGTGGCAATCCCGGTTCTAACCGGGATAAACACTCACGAGGGCTCAACTCAGCACACGCGCCCCGCGCAGGTAGGACGCCAGCCGGATCCGCAGTCCGCGCAGGTCCCGCAGCGCGAGCGGCAGGTGGTAAGCCGGGCGGTAACCCACCGCGACCCCCGCCTCCCCGCACGGTCCGGCGAAGTACACGAAACCGTCGTCCTGGTCGCGGCGCGCCGGGGACCACGGCTGGTCCTGCCAGGCGCGCGCCGCGGCGTGGCTGGCGATCCAGTAGTTCGGGGCCTTCATCGTCTCGGCGATCGCGGCGGCGAAACCGGCGGCGTCGGTGTCGCTCACGCCCAATCCGCGGCCCGGCCACACGCGCGGCAGCACCCGGTCGGCCGTGTGGTCTTCGAGCCACGGCGCGCAGGCGAAGATCGCGCTGGTCCCGTCGACCGAGACTGACCAGCGTTGCATGGCCGCAGTGGGCGGGATTTCGTACATGGCGACCACCTGCCGGGAAAACGACTATTTGGCGAAGCATAAATGAACGGCGCGGGGCCTTGCAGGCCGCGGTTCATCTGTGCGCGCCGAGTGCGGCCGAGATCCGGTCGGCGACAGTGCGGGTGAAACGGCCCGCCGCGGGCAGTCGTCCGCCGAGGCGCGATTTCGGGGCGGACACGTTGACTGCCGCGACAATGTCGCCGCGGAAGCCGTACACCGGCGCGGACACGCCGACCAATCCCGGTTCGAACTCCTCGTCCACGGTTTCGTAGCCGCGTTTCCGGATGCCCGCCAGCTTCGCGGTCAGCGCCTCGAGGGTGAGCGGCGGCTGTTCCTCGACGACGCCGGGGAGGTCGGGAAGCGGGTGCGCGGCGGCGCCGGCGAAGGTCCGCCACCATTGCCCGACGGTTTCCTCGTCCCATTCGCTCAATAACACCCGTCCGGGTGAGGTCGTGAACGGGTCGACGCCGACGCCTTCCCAGCCGAGTCCGCGAAAGGCGTGGGACGCGAGTTCGCTCCGGAGGGTGAACACCTGCCCGGCGCGCAGGATGCACAAATGCGTCGTTTCGTTCAGCCGCGCCACAATCGTGCGCAGAAATGGCGCGGCCAGGTGCGCGAGGTGCGTTTCGGTGGCGTGCGTAGCCAACGCGAACAGCCGCCAGCCCGGCCGGTACGCGCGGGTGTGTTCGTCGCGCGACACCAGACCGGCGTCGGCGAGCGTCGCGAGAGCCCGCGAGACCTGTGCCTTGTCCCGGCCGGACAGTTCGGCGACGCGGGACACGCCGAGTCCGTCGCGCGCTTCCGGCAGTGCGAGGACTTCGAGCAGGTCGACGTCGCGGACCAGACCCGAACCGTAGGTGCGCTGGTTCGCCATGTTGAGGACTGTGCAACAACGATTGGGCGAGCGTCAATCCGCGGCTACCGTCCGGGGAGTGAAGATCGCCGACATCCAGCTGCTGCCCGGGACGCTGCCGCTCGATCCGCCGTTCGACGCCGCCTGGGATCCGGTTCCGCGCACGCGGTTCGACGCGACGGTGGTCAAAGTCGTGACCGACGAGGGCGTGGTGGGCTACGGCTCCGGTGACACGATGGCCGGCTTCGAGCCGTACGCGGAGCTGTTCCTCGGCCAGGATCCGATGGCGATCAGCAGGCATGTGCGGGCGCTGGAGACCATCGCGTTCCACGCCGGGCGCTACTGGCCGCTGGAGATCGCACTGTGGGACGTCATCGGGAAGGTGCTCGGCGTCCCGGTCGCGACGCTGTTCGGCGGCGCGGCGGAGGCGATCCCGGCGTACGCGTCGACCGGCCGGATCCTGCCCGCCGGACAGCGGGCCGAGGTCATGGCCGGGATCCGCGAGGAAGGGTTCCGGGCGGCGAAGATCCGGCTGGCCGCGGACGATTTCGCCGGTGGAATCGCCGCGATGCGAGCGGTCCGCGAGGCGGTCGGACCGGCGATGACGCTGATGGTGGACTTGAACCAGGCGTGGCGGATGCCGGGCGACGTGCGGCCGTCCCTTGACCCGGCGGCCGTCCGGCGGTTCGCCGAGGAACTGCGCGAACTGGACGTGTTCTGGCTCGAAGAACCGCTGCCGCTGGACGACCGGCCCGGTCTGCGCGCGGTGCGGGACACCGGGATCCGCGTCGCCGGGGGAGAGATGGTCCGGACCTTCCGCGAGCTGCTGGATCTGGTGGAATCCGACGCCCTCGACGTCTACCAGCCGGACGTCGCGCTCGCCGCCGGAATGCTGCGCGGCCGCACACTCGCCGAGCTGGTGCTGGCGCGCAACCGGCTCTACACGCCGCACACCTGGTCGAACGGTCTCGGCCTGCTCGCGAACCTGCACGTGACCGCGGGCGTCGGCGGGGGACCGTACCTGGAATTCCCTTACGACCCACCGGTGTGGACGCCGCAGCGGCGAGATTTCCTGCTCGCCGCGCCGGTGGACATCGACGCCGACGGCCTGCTGCACGTGCCGTCCGCGCCGGGGCTGGGCGTCGCCGTCGACGAGGAGCGGTTCGGGAGGAAGTCATGACCGAGGTCCCGGCGATCGAAATCGGCCCGTACCTGGCGGCCACCTTCGCCGCTGGTGCTGTCGAGCAGTTGCCGCGATTGGTCCGGACGATCGGTGCGCGGAAAGTTGTGGTGGTCAGTGACCGGGGATTGGTCGCGACGCCGTTGCCGGAGCAGACCTCGGCGTTGCTGCGGAAAAACGCTTTGGCGGTCGAGGTTTTCTCCGAGGTGCATCCGAATCCGACCACCGACGACGTCGACGCTGGTGGTGCCTTCGTGCGTGCTGCCGGTGCTGAGGCGGTGATTTCGCTGGGCGGCGGGTCCGCTTTGGACGCTGCGAAGGCGATCGCGCTCGCCGCGGTCAACGACCGTCCGGCTACTGAATTGGGCTGGAGCACCGAGGATTCGACAGATTTGGTGCCCGCATTGCCGATCGTGGCGATCCCGACCACGTCCGGCACCGGTTCGGAATGCAACGACCTCGGCGTCATCACCGATCCGCGGCAGCAGCGCAAGTGCTACCTGGGCGGCCCGACTTGCCTTGCCCGGTATGCGCTTCTCGACCCGGCGCTCACGCTGAGCCTGCCGCCGCGCGCGACTGCCGCCGCCGGAATCGACTGCCTGACCCACGCGGTGGAGTCATTTCTCTCCGCCCGGCCGAATCCGTGGGCGGATGGTCTGGACCTGCAAGCCGTCCGATTGGTCGCGGAGAATCTGCGTCGCGCGGTTTCCTCCGGTGGAGATCTCACGGCGCGCGCGAACCTGATGCTGGCCGCGCACACCGCGGGCCTGGCGATGCGGACGACCGGACTCGGCGTGGTGCACGGCGTCGGGCACTCGCTGGGCGGCCGGTTCGACCTGCCGCACGGCCAGGCGTTGGCTTTGGTACTGGGCGAATGCCTGCGGTTCAACCGCGTGGTGCGCGAGGAACGCTTGGCACGATTGGCGGAACCACTGGGCGTCGCCGATGCGAGGAAATCGTTTGCACACAACGCGGAAGCGGCGATCGCTGCGGTCGAACGGCTGGTCGCGGACGTGGAACTGTCCGGCCGATTGCGGGAATTCGGTATCAGCGAAGGAGATCTGCCGGACCTGGTGGCCGACACCCTGGCGGACGGCGTACTGGCCAATACCCCGCGCGAGGTCTCGGCGGAGGATGTGACCGGGATTCTTCGCGCGACCTGGTAGTCCGGCGAGGGGAACCCTTCGGACATCCGAGTGCTGGACTTTTTCTGGGTGCGGTGGCGCGGAGTGCTTTGCCGGGGTGAATAATCCGGGCGGTGGCCACGCTTCGCTTCGAGTTCCATCCGCCCGGCGAACTGGGCGGTCCGGTCGCGGTGCCGTATGTCGACGACGTCGCGCTTACCGAGCTGATCGACCGGTTCGAACTCGCTGAAGGCATGTCCCCGGCCGGGGGTGCTTACGGCGGCCTGATTCCGGGCCAGTTCCGCGGCACGACGGCCGAGCACTTCCACGGGATCGACTTCGAGGAAGGCGAAACCCCGCTGCTCGCCTGCGCCTGCGGGGATTGGGGCTGTTGGCCGCTGCTGGCGCGCATCACGTTGACCAGTGACGAGGTCGTGTGGGATTCGTTCGCGCAACCGCACCGGCGGAAACGGGACTACCGCGGGTTCGGGCCGTTCCGGTTCGACCGCGCGCAGTACGACGCGGCGCTGCTCCGGTTCGCGTCCGCCTGACGGTCTGCCATGCTGGGCCCCGGAGGTCGGATCATGGGCGCGAGCGTGGTTTTCGTCATGTTCGACGGCGTCAAGATGCTCGACGTGACCGGGCCCGCCGAGGTGTTCGCCGAGGCGAATCTCGCCGGGGCCGGGTACTCGATCAGCTACCGGTCGCCGTCCGGAGCGGCCGCGGCGACATCGGTGGGGGTCCGGTTGCCGGTCGACGGGACGGTCGCCGCGGCACCGGATCCGGACGTCGTCGTGGTGGCCGGCGGCGACGGGCTGGTGGAGCACGGCGTGCCCGCCGATCTGGTCGCCGCGATCCGGGAAATCGCGCCGCGTGCTGGTCGGCTGGTGTCGATCTGCACCGGTTCCTTCGCGCTGGCCGCGGCGGGCGTGCTGTCCGGACGGCGCGCCACCACCCATTGGCGGCACGCGGCCCGGCTCGCTCGCGCGTATCCGGACGTCGAGGTGCTTCCCGACGCGCTTTTCGTGCGGGACGGCGACATCTTCACCTCAGCGGGAGTGTCCGCGGGGATCGATCTGGCGCTTGCTCTGGTCGAACAGGACCACGGCCCCGATCTCGCACGCACCGTCGCGCGCGGTCTCGTGATGTTCATGCAGCGGCCGGGCGGCCAGTCGCAGTTCTCCGCACCGCTGCGGATGCCGCGTCCGAGCACGCCGACGTTGCGTGCGGTGACGGACCTGGTTTCGGCGCAGCCGGCGCTCGATCACAGCGCGTCCGCGATGGCCGCCCGGGCGGGTGTCAGCGCGCGGCATCTCGCGCGGCTGTTCGCGAGCGAATTGGACACGACGCCGGCGAAGTACGTCGAGCAGGTGCGGCTCGATCACGCGAAATCCCTCCTCGGCGCGGGGCACGGCGTCGCGGAAACCGCGCGCGCCTCCGGATTCGGCAGCTCCGAGACGATGCGGCGCGTCTTTGTGGCGCGCCTGGGGATCTCGCCGAGCCAGTACCGCGCTCGCTTCGAGACGACGGCCTCCTGACCCGGTCCGGATCTGTGGGCACGCTGTCGGTTTTCGCAGTGGGAACGCGGACTTCGCCGGGCGAGACTCGGGTTGAGCCCATTTTTCCCTAGGAGGTCTGTGGTGTCCGAGGTGATCGCCGGGATCGAGATTCCGGATACGGCGCTGGTCCGCGAGGCGACGGCGTTGGTGCGCGATGCCGCCGACGAGACGTTGTTCCATCATTCGCGGCGCGTGTTCCTGTGGGGTTCGCTGAAAGCCGCGGCGCGCGGGCTGACGGTGGATCCGGAACTGGCGTACGTCGGCGGGCTGTTCCACGACCTGGGGCTCACCGACGGGTACGCGACCTCAGACCGCCGTTTCGAACTCGACGGAGCCGAGGCCGCCCGGACGTTCCTCCTCGACCACGGCCGTTCGGAGGAGGACGCCCGGAACGTCTGGCTCGCGATCGCCCTGCACACGACGCCGGAGGTCCCGCTGCGGCTGGCCCCGGAGGTCGCAGTGGTGACTCTGGGCGTGGAAACTGACGTGCTCGGCCTCGGCCTGGCCGAGATCGCCGACGACCAGCGCGCGGAGGTCGTCGCGGCGCATCCGCGGCCGGACTTCAAGAACCGGATCCTGCGCGCGTTCCGGGACGGGATGGCCGATCGTCCGGACACGACGTTCGGCACCATGAACGACGACGTGCTCGCCTATTTCGATCCAGGGTTCGAGCGGACGGACTTCGTGGAGATGATCAAGGGGAGCGCCTGGCCGGAGTGACGGCTGACCGGTGCGCTCGGTGGGGGCCTTGCCAGTTAGTCTGCGCGCAGATAATCTCTGCGCAGACTAACTGGGAGGACAGATCATGTGGACCACTGACTACAGCGCGGAAACCTCGGCGAGCCCGGAGGCGGTGTGGGCGGCGTTGCGGGACCTGCACAGCGGTACGCCGCTGAGCGAGCGCAGCGACCGGTTCGAACTGCACGGACCGTTCGAGAAGGGGACCGAACTGTCGGTCACTCCGCAAGGGCAGGACACGTTCCGTTCGCGCATCACGGAGTTGGCCGAGAACGAGGTCTACGAGGACGAAACGTGCTTCGGCGAGGTCGTGCTGCGGTTCCGGCACACGCTCGCCCCGCTCTCCGGCGGCGGCACGCGCGTCACGCATCGCTTGGAGATCGAGGGGGACGCGGGCCCGGAACTCGGACCGCAGATCAGCGAGGACTTTCCGGTCGCCATGAGCGATTTGCTGGCCAGCGCGGAGCGGCCCGCGCGATGACGCGGTTCGCGGGCCCGGGGGACAGCCCGGGTTTCCTGCTGTGGCACGTGACTTTGGCGTGGCAGCGGCGGATTCGGCAGACGCTCGAACCGCTGGGTCTCACGCACGTCCAGTTCGTGCTGCTCGCGTGCTGCTGGTGGATGGAAACGCACGGCGCGCCGCCGCGGCAGCAGGAACTGGCCGCGCGGGCGGGCACCGACATCAAGATGACGTCCCAGGTGATCGCCCGACTGGAGACGGCAGGACTGGTGACGCGGACGGTCGACTCCGACGACACGCGCGCGAAACTGGTGCGGTTGACGGAGAAGGGCCGCGACCTGGCGGGGCAGGCGGTGACCGCGGTGGAACGGGTGGACGCGGAGATGTTCGGCGCGGAGGCCGAGCCGTTGCTGCGGACGTTGCGGGCGGTGCTTGACGCGGAGTGAGTTGCTGGGGTGGCTTGGTTGTCGGCTGGGTGCGGGGTGAGTTGCTGGGGTGGTTTGGCCGTTGCGTGGGTGCGGGTGATCCGCCCGGGGCGGCTTGGTCGTCGTCTGGACGCGGAGCGAGTTGCTGGGGCGAGTTGGTTGTCGTCTTGGTGTGGAGTGGGCTGCTGGGGCGGCTTGGCCGTCGCCTGGATGCGAAGTGATCCGCTGGTTGAGTTGGCCGTTGCCTTGGCGCGGAGTGGCGAGTTGGCCGTTGCCCGGATGGGCTGCTGAGGCGATTTGGTCGTCGTCCGGGTGCGGTGTCGGCGGAGGGTGTTCTGCTCGGGACTGTGCCGACCGGTGGTGGCGCTGCGGGCGGGCTCAGGGCGGTGGCGTCTGGCCCGCCCGCAGTCAGGCCGGTCGGATGCCGGGCCGCGGCCTGAGCCGCGCGACCATGGCGGCTCAGCGGTGGTGCGGTCCGTCGCAGGTACTGCGTTCGGCGGCGGTCTTGAGGTCGGCGAGCCAGGTTTCGAGGCCCATGTCGGAGGTGGGATCGGCTTGCGGGCCGGAGTGGCTTTCCTCGGTACGGACCAGGATGCTGCCTCGGACGGGGGTGAAGGTCCAGACGTGCGTGCCGTCGATGTGATACCCGGCGCTGTCGGCGGGGCCGGTCCAGCGGAGGCACTTGCCGCGCTGAAGTTGCTGGACGGTGGAGCTGATGACCACTGTGCTCGGGGGAGTGGTGGGCACGTGGACGGTCGCCTGGAACCGCGAATGCTTGCGCAGCGGGCCGGGATCCAGGCGTCGCACGGTCATGGGGGCGGCGGGTTTCTGCCAGGACGTCCATGCTTCCACGTCGGTCTGCAGATCCCAGATCGTGTGCAGCGGCGCGCGGACGAGAATTTCGGCCCGGTGCCGCGCTTTCGCGGCCTGGTCGACGCCTTTGCCTTGGCAGGTCAGCGAAGCAGTGCCAGGGGTGGCGGCTTGGGCGGGTGCGGCTCCGAGCACGGCGGCGGTCAGCGGGACGGCGAGCAGGGCGGTCCGCAGGCTGTGGCGGCGAAGGGGTCGCGAGGTGGTCGGGCCGGTGCTGCGCATGGGGCTTCTCCTCTTGTCGATGTTAATGCCATTAACTGTGGTGAAACCCTATAGCTCGGCGCTGGTGAAGGTCAATAGAAAAAGTGAAGGGTATTAACGCGTCGGTGCGGCGGAGACGGCGTGCGCGGACGGCGCGATCGCTGCCGTGCTCCACCGGCCCGGATCCCGCCGAGCGGCCCGGCGGGATCCGGGCGGATGAGCACAGCGGACGAGCTGCCGCGCAATCGCAGGTCAGCACCCCGGCGCAGGCGTCAGGTCTGGAGGAAGACGTCTGCCAGGGCGAAGGTCGGTCGAAGCCGCACCGACGTCCTGCCCCGGCAGCCGTCCGCGCGATACTCCGCCACGACCACGGGCCCGGTGTCGCGGATCTCGATCGTCAGCAAGGTCGCGTGCTCGCGGTAGACATCGACGACGACGTCCGCCGCCCGCCGGTACCGGAACCGGACGCTCCGATGCATCGCGTCCCAGCTGAGGTGGAGTTCCTCGGTCTCGGAGACGGGGATCCTGACTTCCCGCACGAAGTCGTCGCCCGTCGCCTCCTCTGCCTGCGGGAGGACGTCGAAAACGGAGAACCATGCCTCGTCCTCGGCAACCACGAACTCCACGCGGCCCAACCTATCGGACCTTGGGCGGCGGACCGAAGGCAAATTGGCCGGTGCGACAGACACGCACCTAGTGCGGAGAAGCCCCGGGCGCGCGAAGCGTCCGCCGAACCGCGTCGCGGAGCCAGCGGTGTGCCCCGTCGGCGGATTGGCGCGGGTGCCACGCCATGCCGATTGTCAAGGGAGGCAACGGAACCGGGATGTCGAGAAGTCGCAGACCGAGCGCGGTGGCGTCGGCAGTGAGCGGCGACGGAGGCTCGCCGGGGAGCGACGCGGGGATCAAGCAGACGACGTCGCTGCGTGCGGCGAGCGTCATCGCGGCCAGGTGGCTCGGCAGGACGATCGCGACGCGGCGGCGGAGGTCGTGTTCGGCCAGTGCGGCGTCGAGGGGGCCGGTGAAGCGGCCGCGGCGGCTGACTGCGACATGGTCGGCGGCGGCGAGCCGGGCCGGGGTCAAGGGGGCCGAAGCGAGAGGGTGACCGGGGCGGACGGCGGCGACCATGCGCAGGGTGAGCAGTTCTTCGACCTGGGTTTCGGGGTCGACGTGGTCGATGGAGCCGACTTCGAGGTCGAGTCGTCCGTCTCGGAGGGCCGAACCGGCTTCCCATTCCTCGGCGCGGACTCGCAGGGAGACGCCGGGGGCTTCCGTTCGGGATAGCCCCAACAGGCCGACAGCCAGAGCCGCGCCGACGAGGTCGGCGGCTTGGATCGTGAAGGTGGAGCGCAGGGTCGCCGGGTCGACGACGGTGCCGGGGCTCAGCAGCGCGCCCAGGCTGTGCACGACGGCGGCGGCCTCCTCGCGCAGCGACTGGGCGCGCGGAGTGGGGACCATGGTTTGCCCGGCCCGGACCAGCAGCGGGTCTTGCAGGATGCGCCGCAACCGGGCGAGCGTGCGGCTCATCGCGGCCGGCGACGTGTGCAGGCGCGCGGCGGCGCGGGTGACGCTCTGCTCGGTCAGCAAGGCGTCGAGAGCGACGGCGAGGTTGGCGTCGATCGCCGGGTTCGGGCTGTTCACCAGGGTAATTCCAGTTCAGGCAAAGATTGCGTGCCGATATTCCCATTGTGGCAGCACGGCCGTGCTCAGCAGGATCGAGGGCGTACCCATCGGTCTAATCCACGAGGTTTTCATGATCGTCATCACTGCCCCTACCGGAAACATCGGCAGCCGCGTGCTGCGCCTGCTGTTCGACGCGGGCGAGGACCTGCGGGTGATCGTCCGCGACCCCGCGCGGCTTCCGGACTCGGTGCGCGAACGAGTCGAGGTCGTCGTCGGTTCGCACGGCGACGCTGAGGTCGTCGACCGGGCTTTCGCGGGCGCGGACGCTGTTTTCTGGGTTGTCCCACCGGATTCGTCACGGACTCCGGCGGACGGGTGGAGCGGCTTCACCGGTCCGGCCGCGAAGGCGTTCGCCGCGCACGGGGTCGGGCATGTCGTCGGCGTTTCGGCGCTCGGGCGCGGTACGGCGGTCGCCGATCAGGCGGGGCTCGTCACCGCGTCGCTCGCGATGGACGAGCTGATCGCGGGAACCGGCGTCGCGTATCGGGCGTTGGCCAACCCGTCCTTCTTCGAGAATCTGCTGGAGGAGGTCGACTCGATCCGGGAGAAGGGCGTCTACGCCGACGTACTGGACCCGGACCGCAAGGCTCCGCTCGTCGCTGTCGCGGACATCGCCGCGGTCGCTGCTGGGCTGTTGCGCGACCGGTCCTGGACCGGGTTCGCGGACGTCCCGGTTCTGGGGCCGGAAGACTTGTCTCCCAACGAGGTCGCCCGGATCATGACCGAGCAGCTGGGCCGTCCGGTCCGCTACGAGCGCGAGTCGCTGGACGACCTGCGCAACACGCTCATCGGCTACGGGCTGAACGAAACCTTCGTCCACGGCATCGCGGACATGAAGCACGCCAAGGACAACGGCCTCGACGCCGGTGTCCCGCGCACCGCGGAAACCGCGTCGCCGACCACCTTCGAACAGTGGTGCGCCGAAATCCTCAAGCCCGCCTTCGAAGCCTGACCTCCAAGGAGCCGCAATGGAAACGCCAGTCACCGCGTTCCTGCTCGTCAAGACCACGCCGGAATGGCTCGCCCTGGCCCCGCGGGAACGGGCCGACACCTTCGCCACCCAGGTCGTGCCGGCGATCGAGGCGAAAACCAAGGGCGTCCGGTCGCGCTTCTACGACACCGAGTTCTACTCCGCGCGGGTCACCGACGTCTGGGTTTGGGAGGCCGACGACCACCACGCCTACCAGCTGCTGATCGACGCGTTGCGGGAAACTCCGTTCTGGGACCGGTATTTCGAGGTCGTCGACCTGCTCGTCGGCACCGAGAACGGTTACGCCCGCACCTACGGCCTGGACCCGTTGGCTACCATCGCCACCTGAGCACGCGAAAGGGCCCCGTCTCCCAGAAGCGGAGACGGGGCCTTTCACCGCAAGAAAATCAGTGCGCCGAGGCCAGCGCCGCCGTGGCGGGCGGCATCAGCTTCGGGTATTCCTTCTGGAACTTCTCGATCATCTTCGCGGACGGGATGATCCGGTTCGGGTTGTTCTGGCTCACGGCCTGCTTCTCGCCCCACGCGCCGGCGGCCTTGCGCTGGTCGGGGGTGCCGTGGCTGTGGAAGCAGTCGCCGATCGAGGCGTCGAGGTAGGTGACCTCCTGCTGGGTGCGGGCATTCCACGCCTCGCCCTTGGCGTGCGCGACGAAGTAGCCGCCGTAGGCGTCCGGGCCCATTTCGGAGGATTCGTTGCGCGGGTAGTTGTCGTGCGCGAAGTCGACTTGGTGGCCGTACTCGTGGCCCACGACCGCTTCCACCGACACGTCGTCGAACCCGAGGTGGTTGACCACGTCGAGCAGGCCGTCGCCGAGCATGACGCGCTTGCCGCCGAGGCTGTCGGCCGGGGCGGAGAACGCGTTCAGGGTCAGCAGCGGGTTGCGGCCGCCCTGCAGGGCCGGGACCTCGTAGAGCACCTTGGTCGCGAGCGCGCCCGCCGCGGCGGCCCGCTTCGGGTCGAGGCCGAGCTTGAACGTCTGCGTCGTGCGGTCCTGGCTGCCCAGGTCGGTGCCCTTCCAGGCGACCAGCTGGATGTTCCAGCTCTCGATGTCCCAGAACCCGCGCAGCTTGTCGATCGTCGAGCCCGCGCGCGGCGTGTACTGGCCGTCGGTGCCGAAGACCTGCGGGGTCTTGTCGCTGGCTATGGCCTGGGTGTAGAGCTGGCTGATCGCGCTCAGCGCGCTGAGCGCCTGGCCCTCGGTCGGGGTCAGCGTGGAGGCGAGCTTGTTCGCGTAAGTCAGCAGCGATCCCTCGGTGCAGCCCGGGATCGGGCCCTGCGCGGCGTGCGCCTGCTGGCCCGGCCGCTTCACCGGCGAATCGAACAGCGGGTCGACGCCGCGCAGCGCGTTCGCGGGCAGCCCGTTGTAGAGGTCCTCGACGTCCTGGTACAGCTGCGCGATGTCCTGTTCGACCGAGGTCGGCTCGGCTGCTTTCGCCTGCGGCGCCGCGATCGCCGGGACGGCCGTGGCGACCGTCAGCGCCGCGAGGGTGCCTGCCGCCGCGAGCGTTCTGCCGAGAATTCTGGTCCGTTTCCGCATGGGCCCCTCATTCCGGTTCCAAGATCACGAATACGCCCAACCCTAAGACGATCTTGGGCGGCGGAACCGGGGCGAGGGAAAGACCCCCGGGATGGCCCACGCCTTTCGGCGGGTTTTCGCCCTGCGGACATCGGCCGAAAGTACTATCGGGCAACGCGCCGCCCGCCCCGGGAAACCGGGCATTCGGGAAAACCGGGCGAAATGGCTCAAGCCTTGACCCGGAACCGCATCCGGCAGACGACCGCCTCCGAACGGCGGCGCAGCACCCGGGCCAGCACCGCGCCGCGGCGGTTCTGCAGGACTCGCTGCCAGAAATGCTCGGGCTCGACCTCGGCGACCAAGACGAAAACGTGGCATCCCGCGTGCCGGCGGAGGTGTTCCGCGATCGGCTCGCCGAGGCGGCGGCGTTCGTCGTGCAGCTGGACCAGCGTGACGTCCGGATGCCAGCGTTCCCACGCTTCGACGAACTCGCGTGCGGCCGCCTCCTCATCGGGATGTGTCACGTACACGGCCTCGACGTGCTCGCCGAGCGACAACGCGGCAGCGAGCGCGTCGCGAGTCAGCCGCGACACCGTGTGGACCGGGACGACCACCAGCGACCGGTTGGGCCGCGGCGGGGGCGGGATGCGCCCGAGTTCGAGACGGTCGCCGATGCGCCGGTAATTGCGGTGGACCCATTCCATGAGCAGCACGAGCACCGGCAGCGCGACCACGATCAGCCAGCCGCCTTCGCCGAACTTCGTTGCGGTGACGACGATCGCGGCGATTCCGGTGAGCAGCGCGCCGAAACCGTTGAGTGCGGCCTTCCCGCGCCAGCCGCGTGGGCGGGAGCCGAACCAATGCCGCACCATTCCGACCTGTGAAAGGGTGAAACCGACGAACACGCCGATCGCGAACAGCGGTACGAGGGTGTTCATGTCGCCATTCGCGAGAATCAGCAGCAACGCCGATGCGATAGCAAGGAAACCAACGCCGTAGCGGTATACCTGGCGTTCGGCGCGCAAGGCGAAAACGTGCGGCAGGTTGTTGTGTTTCGCGAGCAGTTGCGCCAGCACCGGAAGTCCGCCGAAGGAGGTGTTCGCGGCCAGTGCCAGCAGGACCACGGTGGAGAATTGCACGACGTAGTAACCGAAACCGTTCCCGAGCGACGCTGCGGTCACCTGCGAGAGCACGGTCACGCCCTCGACCGGGTGGATCGCGAACTTCCCGATCAGCACGGCGATCCCGAGCAGCATCACCGCGAGCAGTCCGCCGAGCGCCACCTCCGCCCGCTGTGCGCGGCGCACGCGCGGTTTGCGGAAGGACGGGACAGCGTTGGCGATCGCCTCGACGCCGGTCAGCGCCGCGCAGCCGTTGGCGAAAGCTTTGAGCAGCAACAGTATTCCGACCGTCTGGAGATTAGGGAGCTGCCCGCTGGCGACACTCGCGGCCGGAGTGCTGCGGAAGAGACCGACCACGACGACGGTGAGGATCGAGCCGACGAACACCGCGGTCGGCACGATGAACGCCCGCGCGCTCTCGGCGATGCCGCGGAGGTTGATGCCGGTGATCAGCGCGAGCACGCCGAGGCAGAACCACAGCTTGTACGGCAGCAGTGCGGGAAACGCCGACGTGAGCGCGGCGACCCCGGCGGCGACGGACACCGCGACGTTCAGCACGTAGTCGACGATCAGCGACGCGGCGGCGACCAGCGAGGCGCGGCGGCCGAGGTGAGTGCGGCTGACGCCGTACGCGCCGCCGCCGTCCGGGAACGCGGCGATGACCTGCCGATACGAGAGGGTCAGCACGGCGAGCAGAACGGCGATCGCGAGCGTGACGGGCAGCGTGAAGCCGAGCCCCGTTCCGCCGGCGACGGCCAGGACGAGCACGATCGCCTCGGGTCCGTAGGCGACCGACGCCATCGCGTCGAGGGACAGCGCGGCGAGGCCGCCGACGACGGAAAGCCGGTGCCGGTCGGCGGTTCGCGGCGTTTCCGGGCGGGACAGAGTTGCGGTCACCCGGTCAGGCTGGCCCCCGGGAGGCGATCGAGGGGCGGTCGTTGACGGTTTCCTGACAGTGATCTAGCGAACGCCCGGCGGGTCAGTGCGCGGGCCTTTCCAATGCTGCACCGCGAACGGCCCGCCCAGGAGCACCGCGAGCCCGACGACCCCCGCCACGATCATGCCCGGCCGCGAGTCGAACGCGCCGGTGGCGATCAGCACGATGCTGGTGATCGTCGACAGGATCTCCAGCGCGGAGCGGCGTCGGCGCGGGTGCAGACGGCCGGATCCGCGGTTCAGCTTCGCGCTGAGCCGCGGATCCGTTGCGCACAAATCGCGCTCGATTTCGTTCAGGGCACGCTGTTCCCGGTCGGTCAGCATGCGCCGCCCTGCTTCCGGTGCGCGTGGCGGCGGCGCATCAGGAACCGGAGCACGAACACGCCGCCGAAGACCGCCGCGAACAGCGGAAGCGGGTTGTTCCGGACGGCTTCCGCGCCGGCGCGGACCTTCTTCGCCGCCGGGGCCGAGACGGTCTTCTCCACCTGCTCGGCCGCCCGGTCGATCGTGTCGTCGACCTTCTCGCTGGCCCGCGTCCGGACGTCCAGCTTGTGCCCCAGCGCGTCCAGCGTTTCGGCCAGCTCCTCGCGGGTGACGTCCCGGTCCGCGCGGGCCGCTTCCACCTTGCGTTCCGTCATGACCGCACCTGCTTCATCGTCTCGACGTCCTCGCGCACCCTGTCCACGGATTCCTCCGGCACCGGCCCGCCGGCGCGGCTCGCCTCCTTGCCGCCGACCAGCGCGGCGAGCCCCGCGACCAGCAGCAACGCGGCCCCGACGAGCACCGCGGCGAGCCAGCCCGGCAGCACGAGCGCGAGGCCGAGCACAGCGGCCGCGATCAGCGTCGCACCGCCGAAGAGCGCCAGGATCCCGGCGAATCCGAAGAGCCCGGCCCCGATGCCGAAGCGTTTGCCCTTCGTCTGCAGTTCGGCCATGGCCAGGCGGAATTCGTCTTGGATCAGGCGTTTGACGGAAGCGGTCAGGTCGGCCGCGAGGTCCGCGGTGGACTTCTCCTGCGGGGGAGTCCGGTTCATTTCCTCCAGCACGGTTCTTCCTCCCTTCCTGTTCGAGGCGTACCCGGCCTGGGGACGGCGAAACGGATCAGTGCGGCGCCGATTCCAGCGTGGCCAGTGCTTCGCGGAGCCCGTCGACGACCCAGTCGTGGCCCAGCGGCAGCGGGCTCGGCACCTGGTCGTCCGGGTCGTCGGAGCTGTGCGCGATCACGTCGACTTCGACGCCGGACTCCCGCAAAGCGGCGATCTCGGCGTCGTGCCGCACTAGCCAGGCCTCGTCGGCAACGGTCGCGTCACCCGGGCTGATCACTCCTTCGGCCGCCGGATCGACCAGCAGGACAGAACGCAGCGAGGCCGGGTTCTCGGCGGCCAGCCGCAAGACGTCGGCGGCGAGCGGCCCGCTCGTGACGAGATCGCTGCGCCCCGGCGCGGCAAGGGCTTCGGCGGTTTCGCGCCACGCGCCCTCGACCGGGATCCGATACCAGAGGATCTCGTGGTCCTCGGCGAGCGGACGCCAGGTCGCGGGCAGCCCGTCGTGTTTGGCCGCACCGGCCGGATCGAGCACGATCAGCCGCGGCGCGCCGGGCCGGCCCGCCGTGACCAGCGGCGGCCCTTCCGCGCGGACCGGGTCGGACGGGAACGGTTCTGGCATGTCGGCTCCTTCCACGAGCATCCGGTTACCCGTGCTGATGCGGGAGAAACAGCTCCGCCGCACGCGTAACGGCCGGGAACGCGGGTAGCCGGGGAGTGATCGGAGGAAGGGAGACGATCTCATGACCACTGCCCGCGATTTGATGACGCCGAACGCCGTCTGCGTGCGCGAGTCGGACACCGTGAACGACGCCGCGCAGACGATGGCGCGCGAACAGCTGGGTTCGCTGCCGGTGTGCGGCGAGGACAACCGGCTCAAGGGAATGCTGACCGACCGCGACATCGTGGTGAAGGTGCTCGCCGAGGGCAAGGACCCGCGCGCCGTGCACGCCGGCGAGCTGGCGCAAGGGGAAGCGGTGACGATCGGCGCGGACGACGACGTCACCGAGATCCTGAAGACCATGACACAGCACCGCGTGCGCCGGCTCCCGGTGATCGACGGGCACGATCTGGTCGGCGTCGTCGCGCAGGCGGACGTCGCGCGTGCCATGCCCAATCCGGACACCGGTGTGCTGGTCGAGGCGCTGTCGCACGATTACTGATCGTCCCCGGGTTTGCCGGCCGCGGAGCGGGGTAACCGCCGCGCATCCGCAGAGCGGGCCAGGGGGCGAGTGGCCGCGCAACCGAACTGCGCCAGCACGACGCGATCCTGCTCGGCGCGGTCGGCGACCCGACGGTGCCCAGCGGCATCCTCGAGCGCGGCCTGCTC